>NZ_AFOC01000061.1:0-22545 GCF_000224455.1 endosymbiont of Riftia pachyptila (vent Ph05) | reverse complement strand
GATGTAGGGGAGGAGCGTGAGCGGGGGCGCGATAGCCTTACGTGCGATTTACGCCTTGAATCTGAATATTCTGAATCACAATCGACTTCGTCCAGGCTTAATCAGAGGCTCCCTAAGCAATCCGTTATCGGCACCTGCCCGGAATTCTATGTCGCCTCGATATAGTCGGGCAGGATGCGTTCCACCGTATCGACAATCGCCTGGGTCTGCGGGTCGATCTCGATGTTGATCCGGTCTCCCGGCTGGCGCGCGCCAATATTGGTACGTTGCAGGGTCTCGGGGATTAGGTTGACATCAAATTCGTTGCCATCGATCTCGCCAATGGTGAGGCTGATGCCGTCGATACCGATGTAGCCCTTGGCAAATAGATACTTGCCAAAGGCCTCGGGCAGACGGAAGCGGATGTTGCGGTTGTTCTCCGAGCGCTTCACCGCCACCACTTCGGCAGTGCAGATGATATGCCCGGACATGGCGTGGCCACCGATATCGTCGCCAAAACGGGCGGCTCGCTCTACGTTGACCCGGTCGCCGGGTTGCAGTTCGCCGAGGTTGGTCAGGCGCAGGGTCTCGCGCATCAGGTCGAAGCTGACGATATCCCCGTCGATCGCGGTGACAGTGAGGCAGCAGCCGTTGTGCGCCACCGAGGCGCCCGGCACCAGCCCCGCCAGCGTTGCCTCGGGCAGGCGCACTCGATGGGTGCGGAAATCGGTCTTCTCGCTGATCTCGACCAGCTCGGCGGTGCCTTGGACGATACCGGTGAACATAGCGGCTCCTGGGGTGGTGGTCAGGCGCTGGGGAGCCGCAGGGGCTCGCTGATCAGATGGCCGACAAACTTGCTCATGTTGTCGAGGATCGCGCCACCGCGGCGAAAGCCGAGCCCACAAGGCTTCCCAGACGTAGAAAACGCCGGCCTGATAGTGTCGTCCGGCGCTGTCTTTGGGGAACTCCACAAACTCCTGGTAGATACTCTTGTGGAAGCCGTAGGGGCCGTCGCTCTGCTCAATGATTTGGCCGTTGGCGTCGAGGATTGCCATGTTGGCGCCCTCCCGGCCGAACAGCTTTTTCTCCACCTGGGGCAGGCCGTTGAGCGGCTCAAAGGCGGTCTTCAGCAGATAGGGTGAGTCGGGGTAGAGGTCGCAGAGGATCTTCATCATCCCCTTGCTCTGAAACAGCAGGGTGTAGGCGGGGTTGATGAAGCGAGTCTGGCCCTGTTTGGCGATCTTTTCCAGGATCCGGGTCAGCTCCAGCTCCTGCTCGGCGATATCTTCCCAGGGAAAGAGTTTGAACCAGAAGTCGGCCAGCTGTTTGTCTTTGTTGAAGACCCCTTCGGTGTTGATGAAACCGGCCTCGTCCAGGTAGCAGAAGTCGGTAAAGAGACCGGCCTCGTGGGCGACCTGCTGCAGGTAGCGGGTGGTGCGCTCATCCTCCGGCAGGTCGCGGATGCTGGAGAAGAGCAGCTTCTCGCCCTGGTAGGCACTGGCGAAGTCGAAGTTGGCGTCGCCACCGCTGATCAGGCGCTGGAAGTTGCCCTGCAGCATCTCGTGTAGGTTGTTGAACTGGCGCGCCTCATCCATGCCGTTGGCTTTCAGGATCGCCCACTGGATGATGGCGGTCTCGAACAGGCTGGTGGGGGTGTCGGCGTTGAACTCGATCAGCTTGATCGGCTTGCCGTCCAACCCCCCGGCCAGGTCGAAACGACCGTAGAGGTGCCAGTCGTCCCGCTCCCAGCTCTCTTCGATCAGCCCTACCAGGTTGGAGGGGATGCCCAGCTCATAGTAGAGCTGGTTGTCGATGACGTGCTGGGCCGCCTCCACATACATATCGTAGAGGGTGTTGGCGGCCTGGTAGTAGGCCTCCGCCTCCGCTTCGCTGACCGGCACCAGTTCACTGGCGATGTAGTCGCTGCCATCCTCATCGGTATGCCAGCTCATGCCGATCTCTTCCATGAGGCCCTTGTCGAGGGGCTTCACTGCCAGGGTATCGACCACGCTTCAGCCTCCAAAGGAGCCAAAGCGGCTGTTGGAGGATCGGGGGGCCGATTTGTTGCCGCCAAAGAAGCCGCTCTTGGGCTGCTTGTTGCTGGCAGTCTTCTTATAGGGTTGCGAGATCGAACTGGTCGGGCGGCCGCCGCCATACTGCTGCTGGTTGCGCTGGAAGTTACTGTTGTTCATCAGCTTGTTGGCGATCATGCCACCGATCAGCGAGCCGGCCGCAGTCGCCAGCAGGGTCTCGCCCAGGGACATGCCGCCGGAGTGCATGGAGGGATCTTCGGTGAGACGAGAGGTGCCCGCCTCGACCTTGGCGGCCTCCTGTTCGGCGATCTGTTTCAGTTCATCCTCGGAGAGGAAGCGCTCGTTGCCATCCATATCGCGCAGGATGGCGCGGTTTGGGCCGGTGGTTGGATGTTTCTCTACCAGCTTGTAGCTGTCGGGATTGGCGCCGGTCTGCTCGATCACCATAAAGGCGTTTTGCCCCTGTTCGGCGCCAGGCCTGTGAGCCAAAGCCGCCGGGGGGGGGTGCTCCCTGGTCGCTGCAGCCATTGAGGCTGGCGATCACGCTTAGGCCGATACTGCCGGCGATGGAGTAGGAGAGTACCTTCTTGATGTGTTTCATTGAGTTGCCTGTGATGCTTTCCAAGAACAATTGAGGGGCATTCTAACTGCTTGCTGGTATGCACAAAACCGTAGAGTGGTTTGGGATAGATGGCGCAGAAGCCTGTTTGCCGGGGAGGGAGGCCGCTTTGGGTCTTCGGCGTGGTTCGGCTGGTCACTTGGTCGAGTTGAGAACACGGTGTTTGGCTGCGATGAAATCCCCATGAGCGACATGGATCAGATCAGCCAGCCTGCGAATCAGATGTTCTTCATACTTGTGCAGTTCGTTGTCGGCAAAGGCCACATGCCACAGCTTCTCGATCAGCGCTATCTTTTGCGTTGGGCTGTAGTGCTGGTTGATCAGACGGGTGAACTGAAAATAGTCCGTCGATGCGGCCTGTTCCGACCTGGCGAGTGTGACCAGTTGATCCGCCTCCTTAGCATCAAGGCCGAAATGGTTTGTCACCGCATCGAGCAGCGCACGTTTCTCTTCCTCGTGTTGCCTGTAGTCGGACTCCGCAACCTCGAGCAGCAACGCGGCAACCGCCAGTCGGAGTGCGTGTTGTGGATCCCGTGCTGTTTCCTGGGAGCCGGGCGCCAGATGGGTATCAAAAAAACGTTTGATGGTATCGAGCATCTGTACTCTCTGATGGTGGGTTTGTCTAGAAGGGATAGGGTGAGAACCTACAGCAGCAACTGTTTAAGTATTCCGGTATAGATGCGGGCCAGATGCTCCAGATCATCGATGCTGACACACTCGTTGACCTGATGGATGGTGGCGTTGAGCGGTCCCAGTTCGAGTACCTGGGCACCGGTGGGGGCGATGAAGCGCCCGTCGGAGGTGCCGCCGGAGGTGGAGAGTTCGGTGTCAAACCCCATCTCGTCGCGGATTGCCGCCTGAGCCGCCTCCACCAAGGGCCCGGAGGGGGTGAGGAAGGGGTTGCCGGAGAGCTGCCAGCGGATCTCATAGTCGAACTTACCCTTGTCCAGTATCGCCTCCACTTGCTGCTGGATGCGCTCCGCATTCAGTTCGGTGGAGAAGCGGAGGTTGAACTGGGCGTTGAGTTCGCCAGGGATGATATTGGTGGCGCCGGTGCCCATGTTGAGGTTGGCGATCTGGAAGCTGGTGGGAGGGAAGTGCTCATTGCCCTGGTCCCACTCCTCGACGCAGAGCTGTGCCAGCACCGGGGCGAAGGCGTGTAGCGGATTTTTCGCCAGCTGCGGGTAGGCGACATGGCCCTGTTTGCCGATCACCTTTAGGTAGCCGCTGATCGAGCCGCGCCGGCCGTTTTTCACCGTATCGCCCAGCCGCTTGCTGCTGGAAGGCTCGCCCACTAGGCACCAGTCGATCTTCTCCCCTCTCGCCTCCAGAGTCTCCACCACCCGGATGGTGCCATCGCTGGCGTCACCCTCTTCGTCGCTGGTGATGAGAAAGGCGATGGAGCCTTGATGATCGGGGTGCTCGCCGATGAAGGTCTCACAGGCGGTAACCATCGCCGCCAGGCTGCCCTTCATGTCGGCGGCGCCGCGGCCGTAGAGCCGGCCGTCGCGGATCTCCGGTTGGAACGGGTCGGAGTGCCACTGCTCGCGTGGTCCGGCAGGCACCACATCGGTGTGGCCGGCAAGGCAGAACAGCGGGCCGTTGTCGCCACGCCGCGCCCAGAAGTTGTCAGTGTTGCCAAAACGCAGCCGCTCGATGCGGAAGCCGAGGGCCTGTAGGCGCTCAATCATCAGCTCCTGACAGCCGGCATCCGTGGGGGTGACCGACTGGCGGCCGATCAGTTCGATGGCGAGTGAGAGGGTCTCGGACATCAGTCGAAGATCTCCGCGTAACTCGCCTCCGAAAAGCCCACATAGCGGGCATCATTGGCATCCAGCACCGGTCGTTTGATGATCGATGGGGTGGCCAGCATCACCTCGATGGCGCTGGCCTGGTCGATGTTGGCCTTAGTCTCAGCGTCGAGCTTGCGCCACATCATGCCGCGCTTGTTGAGCAGCGTCTCCCAGCCCAGTTCAGCGACCCAGTCGAGCAGTAGCTGCCGTTCCAGCCCGGCCTTTTTGAAGTCGTGGAACTGATATTCGATGCCATGATCGTTAAGCCATTTGCGGGCCTTTTTCATGGTGTCGCAGTTTGGAATGCCGTATATCGTGATCGCCATAAATTATGAATTTTGAATTCAGAATTGATAATTCAAAATTTGGTGTTGGATGGCGTTAGCCATCAGATATCACGCAGCAGTTCGTTGATGCCAACCTTGGAGCGGGTCTTCTCGTCAACCTGCTTGATGATCACCGCGCAGTAGAGGCTGTGGCTGCCGTCCTTTGAGGGCAGACTGCCGGGTACCACCNCCGCGCCGGTGGGAACCCGACCGAAGCTGATCTCGCCGGTGAGGCGATTGTAGATCTTGGTGGACTGACCAATATAGACGCCCATCGAGATCACCGCGCCCTGTTCGACGATGACCCCCTCGACGATCTCGGAGCGGGCGCCGATGAAGCAGTTGTCTTCGATGATGGTGGGGGCCGCCTGCAGTGGCTCCAGTACGCCGCCGATGCCGACGCCGCCGGAGAGGTGCACGTTCTTGCCGATCTGCGCGCAGGAGCCGACTGTGGCCCAGGTATCGACCATGGTGCCGGAATCGACGTAGGCGCCGATGTTGACGTAGGAGGGCATCAGCACGCAGGAGGGGGCGATATAGGCGCCCTTGCGTACCGAGGCGGGCGGTACTACGCGCACCCCAGAGTCGCGGAAGTCGCGGGAGTTGTGGTCGGCGTATTTAGAGGGGACCTTGTCCCAGTAGTTGGTGTAGCCACCCTTCTGGAAGTAGTTGTCGTTGAGCCGGAACGAAAGCAGCACCGCCTTCTTCACCCAGTCGTTAACCACCCAGTCGCCATCCTGCCTCTCGGCGACGCGGATCTCGCCCCGATCGAGCTGGTTGATCGCCTCGGCCACCGCGTCGCGCACTAGCGTGTCGGCGCTGCGTGGGGTGATCTCGGCACGCTTCTCGAAGGCGTCAGTGATGATGGTTTGGATATCGCTCATTAAGTCAGCTCCGAATGGCTATTCGTTTAAAGGTTTTCTACAAACTGTTTGATGCGGTGGGCGGCGTTGATGCACTCGTCGAGCGGTGCCACCAGCGCCATACGAATCCGGTTGTGGCCGGGATTTTCGTCGCCTTCGCCACGGGAGAGATAGCTGCCGGGCAGCACCGCCACGTTCTGCTGTTCGAGCAGGCCGCGGGCGAACTCCGGATCGGGGATCGGGGTCTTCGGCCAGAGGTAGAAGCCCGCCTTCGGGCGCTCCACCTCCAATACGCCATCGAGGATCTGCAACACTGCATTGAACTTCTCGCGATAGAGGCGGCGGTTCTCCGCGACATGCTTCTCATCGCCCCAGGCCTTGATGCTGGCGGCCTGAGTGGCGGGGGGCATGGCGCAGCCGTGGTAGGTGCGGTAGCGGAAGAATGCGTCGATGATCTTGGCGTCGCCGGCAACGAAGCCAGAACGTAGGCCCGGTGCGTTAGAACGTTTCGACAGGCTGTGGAAGACGATGCAGCGTTTGTAATCGGTGTTGCCCATCTGCGCAGCGGCCTGCAGCAGTCCTATCGGCGGTTGGGTCTCGTCCAGATAGATTTCCGAGTAGCACTCGTCGGCGGCGATCACAAAACCGTATTTGTTGGCCAGTCGGATCAGCTTCTGCAGGGTTTCGATGCCGATTACCGCCCCGGTGGGGTTGGAAGGTGAGCAGAGATAGAGCAGATGGCAGCGTTCCCAGGTGGTGGCGTCCACCGCATCGAAGTCGGGGATGAAGCCGTTTGCTTCGTTGCAGTTGAGGTAGACCGGTTCGGCCCCGGCCAGATAGGCGGCCCCTTCGTAGATCTGGTAGAAAGGGTTGGGCATCAGCACCAACGGCGAGCCGCGGCGGTTGACCACTGTCTGGGCGATCGCAAACAGTGCCTCGCGGGTGCCGTTGACCGGCAGGATATGTCTGGATGGATTGAGGCTCTCCGCCGGCAGCGAGAAGCGACGTTCCAGCCAGGCGGCGATGGCGGTGCGCAGCGATGCCGAGCCTTTGGTGGCGGGGTAGACCGAAAGACCGTGCAGATGGCTGATCACCTCTTCGGTGATCAGCCCCGGTGTCGGGTGCTTGGGTTCGCCGATGGAGAGCGAGATGGGGCTGAGTCCCACCGGCGGTTCCACACCCTTGTTCAGTTTCGCCAGCTTCTCGAAAGGGTAGGGTTGGAGCTTTTCCAGGTCGCCGTTCATCGGGGTTGGATCGCGGTTTGGGTTAACGGGGCATCATTGCCGCGTGCAAAGGGCGTAGTATAGGCGATCGGGAAAAGCCTGACCAACTTACAAAGGTAAACATCTATGTCTGATCGAGAGAGTGAGGAGGCGGCGGTCTGCATGGTTCGTCGTGAGCCGGAGATGCACGGAATCGAGGTCGTCGAACTCAATCCCGATCCGGCCTTGCTTGATTATCTGGAGGGGATGAAGCTGGCCGATGCTCAGGCGCAGTCGCGGTTCGGTGAGTTCATGCTGCTCTCCTGGTACGACCGGGACCGGGATTTTGAATCGCCACAGCACTCATCGGAGTGCCATCAGGAATGCGGCAGTGCCGGGCTATGTGGACTACGGCATCCATCATGGGGCCAAGCTCAAGATCGACATCGAGCAGGGACGTTTTGTCTTTTTCTACATGCCGCTGGATTTCTGAGCTGGATATCGCGCATTACTTTGATGCAGAACAAGTGCGGGTTGAGTGATCCGGCTTGGCCAGAATTTTCTCTGGCGGGATCTCAAAGAGTGGCTATACTTCGAGCGTCGCATGGGTTGGGAGTGTTGCCCATCGTGTGCAGAGTTCTGGCATCTCTATAGGTTTGCGGATCATCAGTGGAAGATAGACCGGTTTCGTTGGGACACTACCTCTTCGCTTACCTGAGTGCGCTAGCCTTGTGGCTGTTGTTAGTCGGTAGCCTGGACGCAGCTGAAGTCGTTACTGGGGCGCTGGTCGCCATGGTGGTAACCTTGGCGGCGAGGCCAAGGTTGCAGCTTCTGGCGGGGCTGCGACTGGAAGTGACCGCCCCCATCCATCTGTTTCGTTATCTCATCTATTTCTTTATCGCCCTGATCAAAGCCAATCTCGATGTGGCGCGTCGGGTACTGTCACCCTCATTGCCGATTCAGCCGGCACTGGTGGAGGTGGAGACCGAACTCCAATCTGATCTGGGCCGGTTATTACTTGCCAACAGTATTACCTTGACACCGGGCACCCTGTCGGTGGATGTGCGAGGTGAACGGATTCTGGTGCATTGGATCGATGCACTGCCGGGCCGTGACCTGGAGAGTGCAACGCAAGCGATCGTGGCTGGCTTTGAACGCCACCTGAAGGGTTTTCTGCGATGACACTGAGTGTGTTGGAGAAGTTGGCGTTATTCCTTATCGGTGCGGCGGTTGTGTTGAGCTTCCTGCGTCTGTTAATCGGCCCAGCAGCGCCGGACCGGATCGTTGCGGCAGATACCCTGGCGGTGATTACCACCAGTGCGTTGCTGATGTTGGCGGCGCTGTTTGGCAGTGTGCTCTATCTTGATGTGGCGTTGATCTACGGCACGCTGGCGTTTGTTGGCGTGGTGGCAATTGCCCGGGCCATCGAGGGGGGGCGGCCATGAGACTGTTGGCAGACATTTTCCTCCTGATCGGCGCGGCCTTTACCTTTCTTGGCGCATTGGGCCTGCTGCGTATGCCGGATGTCTACAATCGCATCCAGGCGGGGACTAAGGCGGTGACCCTGGGTTCCCTGTCGATTCTGCTCGGCATCGCGTTGCTATTTCCCGATTGGTGGAGCAAGTTGCTGCTGATTGCCGGATTCATCCTTCTGACCAATCCCATCGGTTCTTCCACCATCGCGCGGGCGTTGCTGGTGGCGGGCGTCAAGCCCTGGCAGAAGAGTGGCGAGGGAGTTGAAAAATGATCGCGCTGGAGGTCTGGATCGCCCTGCTCATCGTGCTGGTGATGCTCGGATCCGCGCTCGCAGTGTTGCTGCTGAGAAGTCATATCGCTGCGGTGGTGGCGGCCTCGGTGGTGTCGTTGACGGTAACGATGATCTTTGTGCTGCTGCGGGCGCCTGATGTGGCCATGACCGAGGCTGCGGTGGGGGCTGGTCTGAGCAGCCTGATCCTGGCCCTTGGCCTGCGCCGACTCGGGATCTGGCAGCTGGATGGAAAACGGGCGGGCCGGAACCTGCTGATGAGAGACCATGATGATGCGTAACCTGGCCTCTCTGCTGTTTGCTGGCGGCCTTGGCTTTCTCCTATGTGTGCTGGTTGGTGGACTTGATTTCGGCAATCTTCCCATGGTGGCCGGTGGTCTGATTCAGAGTGAGGCGCCAGTACAGGTTGGTACTGCCAATATCGTTACTGCGGTGGTGCTTGGCTACCGAGGCATAGATACCCTGGGGGAACTCTCAATCCTTTTCGCTTCGGCTGCTGCCGCCGGGCTGGTATTGGGGCGACGTCGGACGGCTGCTGACAAGGAACCGGAGGGCGGTTTCATCCTGCGCGCTGGTGGTGATCTGCTGTTTCCGCTGCTATTGGTGGTGGGTTTCTACATTATCTTCCATGGCCATCTGACTCCCGGTGGCGGTTTTCAGGGGGGTGTGATCCTTGCCGCGGCCTTCTTTCTGCCGCTGCTGGCGCGTCCCGGTAGCTCGTTGAATCATGCCGGTCTCAGTTTCATCGAGGGGCTCGCTGGGGCCGGCTTTATTCTCATTGGGCTGTGGGCGCTCTGGCAGGGGGGGGAGTTCCTGCAACCGATGTTAGAGCGAGGTGTGCTTGGTGAACTGCTCTCTGCCGGCACCCTGCCGCTGCTCTACCTGGCGGTGGGGTTGAAGGTAGGGGCGGAGTTGGCGGGGCTGCTGGCCCATCTGGCGGAGGCGGATGAGTGATGTATAACCTGAGCCTCGATCTGATCCTCTATAGCGGTGCTTTGGGGCTGATCGTCATCGGCCTCGCCGGCATGGTGCTCTCCCGCCATCTGTTTCGTGTGGTGCTGGCGCTGGCGATCGCCGAGGCCGGCGCCAATCTGCTGCTGGTGCTGGCCGGCTATCGTTGGGATGCGGTGGCGCCGATCCTGAGCGGTGCGCAAGCCCCGGCATCGATGGTCGATCCGGTGCCCCAAGCGATGGTGCTCACTGCGATTGTCATCGGGGTCGGCATTCAGGCCCTGGCAGTCAGCCTGTTGGTAAAGATCCGGCACAGTTTTGGTACCTTGGAGCGGAGTGAAGTGGCGGCCGGCATGGATGAAGCGATCGCCGTCAGTGCTGCTGTGCCACTGCTGGGTAGTCGTGAAAAACCGGCGGGAGGGCGTCTCTGCCACCGCCTGAGCCACTGCCGGAGAGCAAGGCATGAGCCAGATCGTGCTTGTTGTCGCCCTGCCGCTGTTGGCTGCCTTTCTGCTGCCGGTGGTGATGCGGATGGCGCTCGGCCTGGGTCTCTGGTTTGGTCCTGCCGTGCTGGGTTATGGACTCTGGACCCTGTGGCAAGTCTGGGCCCTTTCGGGGGGTGAAGCCTTCTCCCTGGCCATCGGTGGGTTTGCACCACCCCTGGGCATCAATTTTTATGTCGATCCACTGGCGATGCTGTTTGTTGCCGCGGTCCAGTTGATGGGGCTGCTCTTCTGGCCGTTCAAAATCGATCGGGAGACCCCGCGCCGTCAGTCGTTGATGCTGTTGTTGCTGGCTGTCTGCCGTGGCTTGGGCCTTTTTGGTGGGCTTTTCTCTTTCTATGTTTTCTGGGCGCTGGTTTTGGTGGGGTCTTTTTGCTTTCTGGCCGCGTTGGCTTGCGGTGCTGTCTATGTGGCGCCCTTCTTCTCTGTGTTGCTTCGTGGTCTCGGGTGCGTGCTGTGTCTGGTGTGGCTTCGGTTGATGTGCGGCGATCCTGGTGCGTTTTTTCTGTCGGCTTTTGCCCAGCTCGCTCCCGAGCAGTTGAATAATCCCCTGGGGCTTGCCGCTTTTGTCGCCATCCTTATCGGGGTTGGCGTGAAGGCGGAGCTGTTTCCGGTCAACAGCTGGGTGCCGGAGGTCTATGCTACGGCCCCCGCCCGAGTCTCGGCGATTCTTGCGGGGCTGGTCTCGAAGCTGGCGGTGCTGATCGTGGTGCGTCTGCTGGTGTTGCTGTTTCCACAGCCGGAGGCGGCGCAGGTGATGCTGCTGCTGGGCATGCTTGGGGTGATCAGTGGTGAGCTGGCGGCCTGGCGGGCACAGGATCTGAAGCGCATGTTGGCCTACTCCTCCATCGGGCAGCTGGGCATGATCTTCATCGCCTTTTCCCTGCCCGCGGGCGGTGGACTCTATGCCGGCCTGGCCCTGACGCTGCACCATATGCTGGTCAAACCAGGGTTGTTCATGCTGGCGGAGCGCTGGGGGGGCTCGCTGCAGCGGTTGCGTGGAGCAGGCTTTGTTTCACCGCTGGGGGCCGGGCTGTTTGTGTTGTTTTCGCTCTCGTTGGTGGGTATGCCGCCGTTGCCCGGGTTTTGGGCCAAACTGCTGTTGATCAGCGGGCTGGCGGGGCAGAGCGAGCCACTTTACATGATGGCATTGCTGGTCTTTCTCTCGGCCACGGTGGTGGAGGCGAGTTATCTGTTTCGGTTGGCGGCGGCGCTGTTGCAGCGTTCGCCAGAAGAGGTGTCGAAGATGGCTCCGTTACCTGAACGACAGGGTCTGCTGGTCTCGAGTCTGCTCGCTGCTGGGCTGATCAGCGCGCTGGTGATGATCGCCCCTCTCGCTGAAGGGCTGAAAGAGGTGGCCAGTGAGGCGGGCGATGTGAGCGGTTATGTGAAGCATGTCTTCCCTTCTCGGGGAGGTGCTGGCCAATGACCTTGACACCTCTCGATGAACTGCTGCTGTTCTCCGCAGGCACGCTGCTGCTGGTCCTGTTGTTTGGCCGTATCCGGGCCAGCGGTTGGTTCGTGACCATCCTCTTTGGCGGTCAGTTGGTGGGGCTTTTGAAGATGGCTGGGCTGGCCTATGGTGGGGCTGCTGTAGCGCTTGGCTGGCAGTTGGAGGTGATGGAGCACACCCTCTCCTGGCGCTTCGATGCCCTGAGCTGGTATTTCGCCATTATCACTCTCGGTGCGGCGTTCCTCAGCAGCTGGTTTGCCGCTGGTGAGTGGGGGGAGAGGTTTCGCAGTCAGGGTGGCAACCTCTGGCTGTTCCATGTAGCGATGGCGCTCAATGTGTTGACGATGCTGGTGTTGCTGGCCAGCGGTGACCTGCTTTCCCTGTTTATCGGTTGGGAGCTGGTGAGTTGGGCCGGTTTCCTGTTGATGGCGATGGCCGGTGGTGTGGCCACTAAAGCCGCGATGAAGTATCTCACCTATGCCATGGTCGGAGCGATGGCGATCTTCGGTGCCCTGGCGCTGCTCTTCAATCTGGCCGGATCGTTGCAATTCGAGGCGGTGATGGCCGCCGTGCCCACTCTTGGGACTGCCCAACTCTGGCTGTTGCTGCTGCTATTTTGTGCGGGCTTCGGCATCAAGATGGGATTGTTGCCGTTCCATCTCTGGCAGGCAGCGGCCTATGCCGAGACTCCTGGGCCGGGTGCCGCCTTTCTCGGCGCGATTTCGTCACGCATGGGGCTGTTTGCCATCCTGCTGGTATTGGTGAAACTGATTGGTATGAGTCGTGTTGAGGCGCTTGTGATCCCCCTCAGCATGATCGATGCGCGGGATCTGCTGGCCTGGATTGCCGTCTTTACCATTATCCTGCCCACCTTTACCGCGATGAAACAGAACGATGCGCGCCGGTTGCTCGCCTGGCATGGTATTGGGCAAGGCGGTTACATGCTGCTGGGCCTGGTGGTGGCGGACGCCATGGGCAGTGCCGGTGGTCTTCTGCACGTGTTTAACTATGCGACCTGTCAGGCGGCCCTGTTTTTGGCAGTGACCGCGGTGGTGCATCGCACAGGTAGTGCGGATCTGAACCAACTGGGTGGACTGGTGACACGCATGCCGCTCTCCTTCCTCACCCTGCTGATCGGCATCATCGGTCTGGCGGGTCTGCCGCCGATGAACGGTTTTGTCTCCAAGTGGCTGGTCTACCGTTCGTTGTTGAATGAGGGGATGCCGCTGCTCTTTGTTGCCACGGTGATAGGCACTCTGGGCACCATCCTTTCGGTCTACAAGCTGATTCACAATATGTTCCTCGGCCAGTTGCGGGTGGAGCACGAACAAGTTCGAGAGGCCCCTTGGAGTATGTTGGCGCCGATGCTGATCCTCTGCGTGATCATTTTTGCCAGCGGGCTGCTGCCGGGTATCCCACTGACCTGGGTTGCCGCGGTGCAGCAGGCGGTGGGGCTGCCGGTGCCCAGCTACACCCTGGGCGGGGTGGAGTCGGTCAGCGGCTCCCTGGATATGATCTGGGTGAGCGGGGTCTTGTTTGCCGGTTTCGGTATCGGTGCGCTGATCTTCTACTCCGCTGGCCCCAGCAAGCGGGTGCATCAGCTTGATAACTACGCAGGCGGCCACTTTCTCTCCGCTGATGTGCGCTACCAGTACAGCGACAATTTCTACGCCGGCCTGATGCACCTGATCGGCCCTTGGTATCGGCAGAGTTTTATATGGCTGGAGCGGGCCTTGGTTTCGTTCGTCGAATTTCTCTCATTGGGTATGCAGGGCATCTACCGGCGGGCACCGGCCGAGCTCTATCTGCTGATGACAACCGTCGTGTTGCTGGCCTGGGTGGTGATCTGATGATGGCACTGGGACTGTTGCTCGAACTGCTGCTGATGCCATTGATCGCCTTCCTGGCCGGTATGGGGATGGTGTTGATGATGCGTCGTATCGCGGCCAAACTGCAGCGCCGGGTCGGTCCACCACTACTGCAGCCGCTGTATGACATCGTCAAACTGCACAGCAAGGCGACCCAGGTTTCCCACGGTTTGATCCATGACATCGGTATCATCATGGCGGTGGGGGGCTACATCGCCGCCGAGACCCTACTGCCGGTGCCGGGCATGGAGGGCATTGCCGCCAAGGGTGGCATCATCACCCTGGTCTATCTGATGATGATCCCCTCTTTGGGGCTGGCGCTGGGGGTAGGGCAGTGCGCCAACCCCAACGGCTCCATCGGCATCGCCAGAGCGCTGACTGCGATGCTCGCCTACGACATCCCTTTCGTGATCGTGATCTTCGGTGTTGCCTATCACTTCGGCACTACCAACCTGGTGGAGGTCATCGCCGCCCAGCAGGCGGGCGGCATGGCGAGCTGGGGGGCGATTGAGATGCCGCTGTTGGCCATCGCCGGACTGTTCGCGATGCAGGCCTCGCTGGGCAAACAGCCGTTTGAGATTTATGTCGCCCCGGCAGAGATCGCCACCGGCCCGATGGTTGAGATGGGCGGTAAGTACCTGGGTGGGCTGTTTGTGATGCAGTGTTTTCAGCTCTACACCAGCGCTGTGCTCTACGTGGTGCTGTTCCTTGGCGGTGGCTACAACTGGCCCGATCTGTTGTTGAAGAGTTTCCTGGTAGTCGCCATTCCCATGACCATCGCCTTTCTGTTTCCGCGTTACCGCACCGAGGATATGATCAGATTGATGTGGAAGTGGCCGGTGATGCTGGGGTTGATCGGCCTGGCCTTTGTTATGTAGGAGCGCTGTTAGTAGCGCGAATTCTATAGCCTACGTATTTCGTGCCGTAAGCGGCGCTCCTACGGGATCTGGATGATATGAGTGATTTGAAAAAGATACCGGTAGTCGCAGGACGGCGGGGCAATCCGCTGGCCCGTGTCTTTGATGAACTGGTGCGATTTTGCCGCTCCCGCTCGCTGTTCATCCTCCACTACTGCACCGGCTGCGGGGCGATTGAGTTGCCGCCGGCGATGACCTCCCGCTTCGACATGGAGCGCCTGGGTCTTCAGCCGATGGTCTCGCCGCGTCAGGCCGATATCCTGCTGATAACGGGTTATGTTTCGATCAAGACCCTGAAGCGGGTGATCCTCACCTACGAGCAGATGGGCTCGCCTAAGTATGTCATCGGCATCTGCTCCTGCACCGTCAACGGCGGCATGTACTGGCAGAGCTACGCCACTGCCAAAAAGCTGGATGAGTACATGCCGGTGGATCTCTACATCGCCGGTTGTATGCCGCGCCCCGAGGCGGTGATTACCGGCCTGCGGCAGCTGATGGAACAGATCAGGCATGGAGAGGCCAACCGCTGGCAGGACTACTACCGCCGATACGACTGGTACCTGGGGAACCAGCAGCACCTGTTCGGTGACAACTGGCAGACCCCCACCGATGTGATCGCCGAAGCGGAGCACTATGGCCTGATCGGCGATCAGACCCTGGGACGGCACACGGCGCTATTGCAACAGCATCAGAAGCCGCTGGAGGCGCTGGAGATGCGGCTTAAATAGTTTGCAGTGGTGGTATTTGCACAACTCACAATTCATAACTGAGAAGTTGGATTGATGGAACAGCAGCTCGACAAGGTACTGAAAGAGATTGAAGGCATAGAGGTGCGGCGCAAGCGCTCGCGGCGGGTGCGGGTCGATCTGCCCGCCGATGCGCTGCCGGCGCTGCTGGAGCTGTTGCAGGGCAAGGCCGGTTATCTGCACCTCTCCGCCATCAGCTGTGTCGACTGGATCGATGAGGGAGAGTTTGAGTTGGTCTACCATGTCTGGTCCTACGAGAGTCAGTCGCTGGTTTCCGCCCATGTGCGCATCGCCCGCGATCCCGGCGTCTACCTTTCGGTCTACGACATCTACCAGCCCGCCGCCTTCTTTGAGCGTGACATCCACGAGATGTACGGTCTTTGGTTTGAGGGTAGCCCCAACATGGAAAGGTTCATCCTCACCGAGTGGGAGGGGCCACCTCCCATGCGCAAAGAGTTCGATAGCGAGGCCTATGTCAACCAACACCTCAACTGGCAGAACTATCAGCCCGACTGGCTGCTGGATCTGGTGGAGCAGGGTGGGGGGATTGAGGTGCCGCCGGAGGAGCAGCGCTTCAGCCAGAAAGGCAAGGTGGGGAACTAACCATGCGACCGGAGAACTACCAGGCGATTAGCCAGCCGTCGAGCAACGAGTACGAACTCAACTTCGGGCCCAACCACCCAGGCATTGAGGGCAACTACGCTCTCAAGGTGAAGCTGCATGGTGACAAGGTAATCGAGGCCAAGGCCGACGGCGGCTATTTGCACCGAGGCTTCGAGAAGCTGATGGAGCAGCGCTTGTGGATTCAAAATATCGCCCTGGTGCCGCGTATCTGTGTGCCCGATCCCTCTCCCATGGAAGTCTGCTACTCGATGGCGGTGGAGGATCTGTGCGGCCTGGAGGTGCCGGAGCGGGCCCAGTGGATCCGCGTGATGCAGTTGGAGCTGTCGCGCATCGCCGCGCATCTCTTTACCTTCGGCGGCCATGCGGCCACCACCGGCATGTACAGCACCATGTATTGGGGGGTGGCGGACCGTGACCTTCTGCTCGATCTGTTTGAGGAGTTCACCGGCGGCCGGGTCTACAGCATCTACAACATCCCCGGTGGGGTGCGCAGGGAACTGCCGACCGGGTTTCTCAAACGCCTCGCCGATACCCTCGATTACATCGAGTCGCGCCTGCCCGACTACGACAACCTCTTCTTCACCAACCAGGTGTTTGTGCAGCGCGCTAAGGGGGTTGGGGTGATGAGCCAGGAGCAGGCCCTGGAGTGGGGGGTGACCGGACCCAACCTGCGCGCCACCGGCCTGGCCTTCGATGTGCGCAGAGATGACCCTTACCTGATCTACGATCAGATCGACTTCGAGATCCCCACGCAAGATGCGGGGGACGCCTGGGCCCGCACCCTGGTGCGCCGCGCCGAGCTGCAGCAGAGCATCCGCATCCTGCGCCAGGTGGTTGCGGCGCTGCCTGACATCAAAGGGCCGCTCCGTGCGCCGATTCCCAATCCCCTGGCGTGGAATGTGCCGGCGGGGGAGACCTACAGCCGGGTCGAATCCTCCAAGGGTGAGCTCGGCTACTTCGTGGTCTCCAATGGCGGCCCTAAACCCTACCGGGTGCATGTGCGAGGGCCATCATCCATGCATGCGGTGCAGGTGCTGGAAAAACTCGCTGTGGGCTCGCGTATCGAGGACGTGGCACAGACCATGTTCTCGCTGGACGCCTGTCCACCGGAGGTCGACCGCTGATGTCCGACATCGACTATAAGGATAAGGGCAGTATCCTCAATCCGCTGAAGAGTCTGCAGTTCTTCGCCCGCAAGCCGGTGACAGAGCCGCTCGAGCCGCGGCCAGCAGCGGAGAACTATCGCGGCTTCCACCTCAACGATCACGAAAAGTGCATCGGCTGCAGCTCCTGCCAGAAAGTGTGTGACAACGCCGCCATCACCATGGTCAAGGTGCCGCATCTGCGGGAGGATCCGGTGCAGGGCATCCGCAACCTGCGCCCGGCTATCGACTATGGCCGCTGCTGCTGGTGCGCGCTCTGTGTCGATATCTGTCCCACCGGGGCGATCACTCTCTCCCGGGAGTATGTGCATACCTGCACCCAGGCGCAGATCGACAGCTACTTCATCCTGCCCGATGAGATCGGCATTCATGGTGAGTTCCATGGTCAGGGTTGGACCAAAACCGCTGACTCCGACCTGCTGGACCTGGAACGCCAGCCGATGGCGGAGCTGGAGCCTGAGCAACGCATCGACAATTTTGACGAGATTGTTGCCGGTTTCACCCTGCAGCAGGCGGTGCTGGAGGCCTCCCGCTGCGTGCAGTGTGGGATGTGCCACGATGCTTGTCCGACCCATATGGATGCGCCGGAGTACATCCGCGCCATCTGGCAGGAGGATCTGGAAGGCGCAGTACGCTGGATTTACCGCTCCAACCCCTTCTCCCACGTCTGCGGCCGGGTCTGCACCCGCCGTTGTGAGAGCGCCTGCTCCATCGGTCGCCGCGGCGACCCGGTGGCGATCCGCTGGCTCAAACGCTACGCCATGGATGCGGTGGGCCATGCGCGCGTCAAGGCGATCGCTGCCGAGGGCAAGGCCGACTACCTGACCGGTCACCGTATCGCTATCATCGGCGCCGGCCCCGCCGGGCTCACCGCCGCCTATGACCTGGCATGCAAGGGGCACGAGGTCACCGTGTTCGAGGCGCGGGAGAAGCCGGGCGGTATGACCCGCTACGGCATCCCGGAGTACCGGCTTCCCTACGATATGCTGGATCGGGACATCGACGTCATCACCTCCCTGGGGGTGAAGATCGAGTGCAACACCCAGGTTGGGATCGACATCAGCATGCCGCAGCTGCAGCGAGATTACGACGCTGTGGCACTGGCTATCGGCCTGCACCTGGGGCGTTCCACCCGTATTCCAGGCAGCGACCATGCCCAGGTGAAGAAAGCGGTGGAGCTGTTGCGTGCCATCACCGACGAGCAGCCGTTCGAGTTGCCGCGACAGGCGGTGGTGATTGGTGGCGGCAACGTGGCGATGGATATTGCCCGCTCTTTGGCCCGACTGCAGAAGCAGCAGTTTGGCGAGGTGCAGGTGACGGTCACCGCGCTGGAGGATCAGGCCCACTTCCTGGCCGATCCGGTGGAGATCAAGGAGTGCCATGAGGAGGGGATCGAGATTCTCGACGCCCGCGGCCCCCAGGAGTTTGTGGTGGAGGAGGGCGAACTGAAGGGGCTGAAAAGCTGGCGGGTGCGCTCCATCTTCGATGAGCAGGGACGCTTCGCCCCCAGTTATGACGAGTCTGACGAACAGCTCCACCCCGGTGAGATGGTGGTCGAGGCGATCGGCCAGATGGCGGATGTCAGTCTGTTGGGTGATGCGCTGACCGAACAGTTGGCGTGGAACCGGGGACGTATCCAGGTGGATGAAAACGGTCGTACCTCAGTGGATGGGTTCTGGGCCGCTGGCGACTGTGTCAACGGACCGGACGTGGTGCACGCGGTGGCGGATGGACACCGAATTGCGGCCAGCATCGACGGCTGGCTGAATTTGAAGGAGAGGGCGGATCATGAGTGAGGGCAACGCCTCCGGTCACGACAGACTGAAGTCACAGAAGAGCCTGGATGAGATCCTGGCTGTCGCCATCGAGTTTGAACGAACGGCACGAGACTTCTATCGCGATCTGATCCCCAAGGTGAGCAAGCAGATTCGCTGGCTGGTTGAGGAGTTGGCGGAGGAGGAGCAGCGCCACTACGATCTCTTCTGTGAGCTGCGCTCCCGACCCGATATCGAGCAGCAGCTTAAGATAAAGATGAAGACGCCGGCCAGTGATCACAGGTTTTCGGATGCCATCCAGCTTCCCGACCTGGGGGCGAAACCGGACGACCAGTCGGTACTCCAGTATGCGCTCGGCCGTGAACATGCCGCTATGGAGCAATACCGCTCATTGGCTGACAACAGCAACTCCGGCCCAATCAAAGAGCTGTTTGCGTTTCTCGCCAACGAAGAAACCCAGCACAAGAATGAGCTGGAAAAGCTCTATTACGAAGTCGTGCACAGCGGCGGCGTCTAGCCCGTTTATGGCGGGTCAGCAGGAGAACGGGCCCAACTGATCTGGGCCCTAGAAGTTTCTCGCGTTATGCGGCCTCGTGGTAGACGGGCTCTCCCAACTCCTTGAAACTAAACAACTGCATTGCACGTTGGCCGTTGTAGTCCAGAACCCTCAGGTCATCGCTCTCGTGCAGGTTGTGCAGTACGTTCTGGAAATGACCGCCGTAGCGGGCCTCCGCCATCTCGATTGGTACATCAAAGGCGAGGAATTTGCTGATCCCCTTGCCATCCAGTCGCTTCAGCAATGCTGGGTCCTCCAGTGAGGCGTACGAGGTGAGAATCACAATAGGTCCACTTCCGGTGAATAACATGGCAGCTTTCATGGTCGACCTCCTCTTGATAGGCAACGGCTGGTTGCGAACAATTCCCCTATTGGAATTTTAGTCAATCCACCAGCTGGTTGTGTCTCTCTAGAGCATCCTACGGCTGGCTGTCATCCAGCTGATATTGAACCACTATATAGAGAAAGTGTTCAGCGTATGCTTGGCGACTTGCTGAGCCAAATAGTAGGTGAGGTGTGCCGGGGCGATGGAGATTCTATCGATAGCGATTACCCTGTTTCTGATCATGGACCCGTTCGGCAATATCCCGGTGTTTCTGTCGATCCTGGCGCGGGTGACGGAAGAGCGGCGCCGGGTGGTGCTGGCGCGGGAGCTGCTGCTGGCCCTAGTGGTGATCCTGCTGTTTGTCTTTTTTGGCGGGACAGTGATGAGCCTGTTTGGTTTGAGCCGGGCGGCGGTAACCATCGCCAGTGGCGCCATTCTGTTTCTGATCGCCTTGCGGTTGGTGTTTCCTGAGAAGGAGGCGGCAGCGGATGATGAGTTCGAGGATGAACCGCTGCTGGTGCCTCTGGCAGTGCCGCTTATCGCCGGTCCTTCGCTGCTGGCGGTATTGCTGGTATTTACCGCCACGGAACCTGACGCCCGTGGCACACTATTAATTGCGGCACTACTCGCCTGGTTGGCGACTTCTACTATTTTGCTGGCCTCGACCTTTCTCTATCGGGTGTTCTCCCGTCGGGGGCTGGAGGCGATTGCGCGACTCATGGGCATGATCCTGATCGCCCTGGCTGTGCAGTTTCTGCTCGACGGGGTCAGTGACTATCTTTCCTGTTGCACTTGATGATGTTCATCAGCGGCTGGTAAGTGTCTGAAATCACAGTTTAAGCGCAAAGGTGGATGAAGTGTGAACCGGGTTCCCCGGGTTCCGACTGCTCGGTCACGATACTTATTCCTGCAGCAGAGTAAGCTTCCTGACAGTGACCAACCGGAGCAACAGGAAACCATGTCAAGCTACTCGTACAACACGTTTTTTGCACTCAGCCTGCTGGCCGCCACCGCACTGACGGGCTGTGGGACCGATAGTGTAACCCTGCAGAGCGTATCCACTTCTAACAGCAGCGTTATCGATACTCAGGCTGTGGACAACAGCTTTGTTGGAGAGTCCGGTGTCAGCACGGTGACGTCCAATCCTGTTGAGATTAGCACCCCGGTGGTGGAGAAAAGTGCGCCTGAGGCCAACCCCGACTTTGTTTCAACGACGAAGAACGCCAATGTGGTGATTCCGGTGCTGGAAAATGACAACTCTCCCGATGCTGAGATTGTCAGGCTCGACATTATCAGCTGGCCGAATGCCGGGGAGCTGGTCGTCGAGGCCAATGGCTCGGTGATCTACAGTCCGCATGCGGGTTTTGAAGGGAGCGATTCCTTCGTCTATCAGATTGAGGACGAGAACGGCGAGATTGCATCGGCGCTGGTTGATATCCGTGTCTCCTGTGACGCACAGGCGGGTGAGTGCAGCTACCCGGTGCGACTCTCCTGGTCGATTGAGAAGAGCGACGACGTCACAGGTTACTATGTCTACCACGGGCTCAACTCCGGCGACTATCCGGATCGCCACTGGGTTCCAAACCTAGAGACCGTGTTCGAGATCGAGCTGGCGGATTTGGGCAGCCACTTCTTTGCGGTGACAGTGGTGGACAAGGATGGCCAGGAGTCGGGCTACTCCAAAGAGGCGATTATCGTTCTTTAGCCGTGAACAGGCTGCTTTCGGGAAAAATAGTCATGCCATCAGGGCTGCAGTAAGCAGCATCATTGTTTCGGTAATCTCAACCAACGCCCCGGCGGTGTCGCCGGTGGTACCGCCGATTCGCCTCAGCATGAGAGTGCGTAGCAGAAAGAATATGCCCGCCATGGTAAACAGCAGCCAAAACCCTGGGATGCCAATAAAGATCGGAACCGCAGCCAGAGTGGAAAGAGTCACGACTAGGCTCACGCGGCGGGGCAAATGGCCTGAGAGCAGGCTTCCAAGGCCGTTTGACCGGACATAGGGCGTAGTGAGGAATAGCAGCACCAGTGCTGTGCGCCCAAGCACGGGAGCCAGCAGCAGGGCTTGCCAGTTTTCGCAGGTGATGAGGTGTTGCAGTGCTGTGAATTTGATCAGCAGAACCAGCACCAGGGTGACCACCGCCGCTGGGCCGCAATAGGGATCTTTCATGATCGCAAGCGTCCGTTTGGGATCACCCAAGCCGCCGATCCAGGCATCGGCGCTGTCGGCCAATCCATCCAGGTGGAGTGCCCCTGTCAACAATACCCAGAGCGTGAGTGCCAAGGCTGCGGCTACGAATGTGGGCGCTTCATTAAGCCCCAGGACGAGGACGGCAAGCAGCGCGCCGATGACCAGTCCAACCAGCGGATAGTAGAGCAGCGAACGCCCCATCGTCTTGTTATCCGGCGGTTCCTTGAGCCGTACAGGCAGTACGCTGAGAAACTGCAGGGCGACCAGGAAGGGGCGGGGCGGGAACATGTCAGAGCTGTTCGATCTGTTTGGTGGATGGGGTTTCCTGCGCATCAATTGAGGTGCGTAGGGAGTATAAGGCTCCATGTTTGACCTCGATCTCCAGTAGTCTGCCAACCGGACGTTGTTGTACCTGACAGAGCAGCACGCGGATCACGCCGCCGTGGGTGACGACCAGCACACGCTCTCCTGTGTGAGCATGGATGATGCTGTTCCATGCGGTGAGCACACGCGCTTGAAACTGCGTCAGCGGTTCGCCATCGGGCGGTGTGTGTTGCTCCGGATCGGCCCAGAAGCGTACTAGCGCATCCGGGTCTTCCTCCATCAGTTCGGCCGCACTGCGGCCTTCCCAAGCGCCGAAGTGGATCTCGCTCAGGCGCTGCTCGATGGTGAGAGGCAGCGAATGTTGTTGTGCAAACTCTCTGGCGAAACCGGCGCAGCGTTTGAGCGGTGAGCTGATCACTCGATCCCAGTGAGGCTCTCCGTTGGTGGCACTCCTCATCTGATCCCAACCGATATCGGTCAGCGGATCGTCCGTGCTGCCGCGAAACCGGGGACCGCCTTCTGTTTCGCCATGGCGCAGGAGATCGATATGGATGATGCCTTCCATGACG
>NZ_AFOC01000062.1:0-22523 GCF_000224455.1 endosymbiont of Riftia pachyptila (vent Ph05) | reverse complement strand
AAGAAAAAGAAAAAAAAAGACTGACCTTAAAAAGAAGTTTTGCTGTAAGAGCCAAAGCGGACATGCTTGTTATGTTTTTGGTAAGGCTAGCTGTTCAGGTTGTATGAGCTTCTGTAGTGGAGATACAGTGATAGACACTAACCCAAAACAAAAAATCTAATTGAGTGGAATAATCTTAGAGGATTAATGTTTCAGCTATGGTCTAGCTAGGCATAACAATGTGGTACAGCCGATCCACCTTTGCGGTGATTTTTTGTGCTATTCAAGCACAAAAAATCACCACTCTGGTAGCCGGCTGAACTATGTTGCTAGGTGAACTGTAAGAGCAGGGGAGAATATTAATGTTAAACGTAAAACTAGACGAAATCGAAAGTATTGCAATTTTCGAACCTGATGGTGAATTGTCTGAAGCAGACTTCAAGTATGCCGCCAGCATAATTGATCCATATCTAGAAAAATCAGGAAAATTAAATGGCATCATTATCCATGTAAGGTCATTCCCCGGTTGGGACTCATTTTCAGCATTGATAACGCATATGAGATTTATAAAGGAGCATCATAAAAAGATATCTCATGTGGCCTTTGTAACGGACTCGCCAATAGGTGTACTTGCCGAGCATATTTCTAGTCACTTTGTCAGTGCGGAAATCAAGAGTTTTACCTTCGGTGAATTAGAAAAATCAGTGAAATGGATATCAGGTGATAATGATGAGTAAATCACCATACAAGCGCATCAGCCGCAAGCGTAGGTCGCGCCCCCCTGCGGGAGCGCGGATTGAAACTCCGCTTTTGTGCCAGGGGCGGAGTCAAACTGCGCAAAAAATGGCGGAAAAGCGATGGGGCTGGGCGACCCCTTCAAAACAAACCTCGGGTAAGAAAGCCATTGACCACCAGCATCAGCAGTATCAGGCCGATGCCGAGCAGGGTGAAGCCGAACAGGTGGGAGACCCGGTTCCAGGTTTTGGAGGGCGGCGCCACCAGGTGTTTCTCTAGTTCGCCTGATGCCTTTAGCCGTTCGTACTCTTCGGGGCGCTCTTCCTTCAACTCTTCCAGATCCCAGGAGCCGGTGAACATCACCGTGTCGAGCGGGAATTTGGCGGGGCGGAAGTGGTTGTTAAAGAAGTGCACCACGAACAGGGTCATCACCGCCAGGAACGCCTCCAGACCGTGGGCCAGGGTGGCGACGTTAAAGATCCAGCCCGGTAGTACCTGGCCGATTGATTCGGCGAACCAGAGCAGGATGCCGGAGACACCGATCACCAAGGCGCCCCAGTAGACCGCCCAGTAGTCGAACTTCTCCCAGTAGGTCCAGCGGTCGAAACGAGGCTGCTTGCCCTTGCCAAAATACCAGCGGAACTGCCCCTTCATATCCTCCCAGTCCCTCCAGCGGGGCAGCAATGAGTCGGGGCCGAACCAGTCAAACTCCTTGTCCTTGAGCAGCCGCATCAAGACCACCGCGGCATGGCCAAAGATGGTCAGCAGGAAGATCACCCCGGCCCAGTGGTGCAGATCGTTGAGCAGCTCGGGGCCGCCGAAGAGTGGCACTACCATCATCGCCCAGCTGGTGTTGGGGTACATCACTACCATGCCGCTGAAGACCAGCGACATTAGCGACAGGGCGAGCATCCAGTGGTTGACCCGCCAGTACCAGCTGAAGCGGCGGAAGTGGACGCCACTGTTCGGCTTTTTGTGCTTCACCCGTACCGGATAACTGAAGGAGCCATCCCGGCGATAGATCACCGGGCGTTCTTTCTTCTCACGCCAGAACCAGAGCACCGAGTGCAGGTAGAAGAAGAGGATGACGATGATGATCAGTGCCCCCATGCCTTTGCCGATGAGCCACATGGCTGGGTATTTCTCGAAGTTGCGGGTGGTGGCGTGGGGGTCGTACTTGGCGAACTGTTCATTGGCCTTTTCGTGGCACTTCTGACAGGTCTTCACGCGATTAGCGGGGTTGACCGGTGATCTTGTCTCGCTGACGTGGGTGATCGTATGGCCCTCATGGCAGTCGACGCACTTAGGCGCATCCTGATTGCCGTGCCAGGCCAGCTGACCGTGAGGGCTGGTCATGTAGCCGTCCAGCTCCGCCGCGTGGCATTCGCCGCAGTTTTCGGTTACCACCCGGTGGGCCGGGGTCTTTTCCATGTCCGATACCTGGTGGGAGGAGTGGCAGTCAGCGCAGGTGGCGGAGTCGCCTTTCCAGGGGGTCTTCAGCGCTGCCCCATGCATCGATTGACGGTACTCTTTCAACTGCTTTTCATGACAGGCGCCGCACATCTCTGGCGAGTTGAGTCGATAGGTGCTGGCGCGACTGTCGTCGGAGGGAAAGACGTAGTGCGCGGTATGGCAGGTGGCGCAGGTGGCATTGTTGGCAATGCTTGTGTCGGCGTGGGCCGAGAGGGTGTATTCGCGGGTATGGGTAACCACGCGGGGTGGTTCGGGAGCGAGCCAGGCAGCCCGCTTGCTGGGAACCCAGTCGCCTTTGATGGTCTGGTGGCAGCTGACACAATCCACCGTCTGCAGGCCATCCTTGCGATGTGGCAGCTTTTCCACATCCGCGTGGCAATCGGTACAGGCGAGATGACCATGCACACTCTCGCCCAGTGCGTCGGGGTCCACATGCAGCAGGCGCTTGCCCGCCGCACCATGGTCGTCCTGGGGTACGCTGTAGCCTTTCTGCGCATGGCACTCTTGGCACTCGGTGTCAGGGAACGGCTTTGCATGCAGGGCAAAACTGCACAGGAACAGCAGCAGCGGGATAAGGCTGGAACTACGCATGGAAGATCTCGATCAAGAAGTGATGATGGGGCTTGTTGCAGGGCCGCTAGCGACCCTCCAATAAACCCTCTCGTCCGCCTCCCGATGGGTGTGCAGACGAGAAGGAAGTGCTTAATGACGCTTACTTCTTCGTGCTCTTGTTGAGCATGAAGCCGTGGTTGTCATCATCGCTAGGACGCCAGAACTTGGGCGGCTGCTTGCCGAGATACCAGCGGTGCAGCTCCGACTCCAGGGTGACATTGAGCAGCTTTTCCACCTCATCGGCCCCCTTGGTATTGCCTTCGGTGCGAGCCTCGCGGATGCGATCCTTGATCTGGGGAACCATCTCGATGTAGAAGCGGTGGGCCATCTCGAACATGCCTTCCCAGTGGGCATAGTCGGGGGCGAACATGGCGGCGCCGTGACGGGCGCGGCGGCCCTCGTGGTGCCACAGGTAGAACCAGGTCCACTCCACCTCTTCGTTGAACTTGGTCTTGTCGAGCAGGCCATGCTTCAGCATTGCAGTCACCAGTGCCTTGCCGGGCTTGGCGAATTTCTCATTGTAGAGTTCGACAAAACTGTCCAGCTGCTCGAAGTGGTTCTCCACGGTGCTGCTGCCGTGGCAGTTGAGGCAGACGTTCTTCATATCCTTGCGGCGCTGCAGCCAGGGTTTGACCTGCTTGCCCTCTTTGATCGCCTTGGCGTCGATCTTGGTGGAGATGGGGGCGCGCAGGTTCCAGGAGATACGCTCTCCGATGTCGTGGCTGATCGGCAGGTCCGGGGTGGCGGACATGTGGCAGGTGGCGCAGGTGGGGGCGGCGGTGTAGTCCTCGCCGACCACCCACTTGGCGGAATCCATGTTCATCTCATCCTCGTGGGCGCGGAAGGCGACGCCGTGGGCCGACTCCTCATAGATCTCCTTCTGCGGATGGTCGGGACCAAGGTGGCAGCGACCGCAGTTGTCGGGGTGGCGGGCCTGCTCGGAATCGAAATTATGGCGCAGGTGGCAGGCGGAGCAGGAGCCCTTGGAGCCGTCCGGATTGATCCGGCCGATGCCGGTGTTGGGCCAACTGGCGGCGTTGAGGCTGCCGTCGGGATTCACTCGCACGATGGAGCCGTGACAGCCGGCACAGCCGATGGTGGTGACCGGTGAACTGCCATTCAGCAGCGGACCGCCCTCGACCACCTCTGCCAGGCGGTTGTCCAGGGAGCCAAGGATATTGCCGGCGGAGGCGTGGTGACTCTTGCTGAACTCCTCCACCTCCTGTTCGTGGCACTGGCCGCAGTCCTTCGGTGAGACGATCACCGAGATCACAAAATCCTTGTGCATGATGGCATCCTTGTCGCC
Organism: endosymbiont of Riftia pachyptila (vent Ph05); assembly: GCF_000224455.1. NCBI lineage: Bacteria > Pseudomonadati > Pseudomonadota > Gammaproteobacteria > endosymbiont of Riftia pachyptila. The sequence continues at coordinate 18,418 of NZ_AFOC01000062.1, read as the reverse complement.
CTTATCGGCCTTGTGGCACTCATAGCAGCCCACATTGGCGCCGTAGTGCTTGGAGTGACCCCACTGGTCGTAGATGCCAGCGGTCTTCTCCTTGTGGCAGGAGGCGCAGGTGGCGCTCTCTTTGCTGAGGTGCTTGAAGCCTTTGGAAATTTTCAGCGGGGCCTCTTCCCTGGGGGCCGTGCCGGTCGCCTTCTGTTGATGTGGTTGAGACTGACGGGCCTGCGCCTGCGCCTGCNGGGTAGTAGGGCTGTTGCCAGCCATATTGGGGCTGACCGCCATAGGGTCCGTTCACAGCAAATAGTGTAGGTGCCCAGACAAATAGCAACAGGGGTGTAACTGCCACTATCTGTCTGAGCGCCCGGATCGGGTTTCTGTTCATTGTTTTGATGCCTCCACAGGGCGAAAAAAGATCCTGAAAAAAACTGGATGGGGTTAGCTCCGCAGAGCATATAGCAAAAAATATGCCATTCACTTGATGTCGAGTGACTGCATAACAACCGGCTGGTTTTAAAGGTTTTTTTCGGGGTATTCGATTCACTTAGGAAACGCATCAGCCACAGGATGCCTGATCATGGTGCCGTCTGGTGGCGCATGCCCCATAGCAGGGCAGCATTCGCTGGAGAACAAATGCCGCTCTTTCTGCTGCCCGCGACATTGGGCATCAGGGTGGCCAGCAGCTAATGAAATCAACTGGTGAGGAGGGAAAGCATCGCCTCTGCATGAGCCGGATAGCCCGATTATTGGAATAGCAGGCAACGACCGAGCTAGCCGATTCTCCCTTGAGCTGTCATCCGCAAAAGGAGGCAAAAAGTGGACTAACAGACAGGGGTGCGGCGTGATGCTGTCGAGCGCCTTAGTGCAATGATCGCATTGCCAGATATGACTTATGATCTATACTTGCCGATTTTTTAAGTAGGAATGAAATGATTATTTCGGCGGACTCCAGAAATCAAGCCGAGCTGAAGCAGCGACACACGGTTTTTGTGCATCAACTGGAGCTCTTCTACGATGCGGTGAAGCTTACGCTGACGGCCCACGTGGTGAATGGCACCATGTTGCTGTTGTTTCTCCAGGGTGCCGTGGCGCAGGATCTGCTGCTGGGCTGGTATGCCGGGCTGCTTATGCTGCTGCTCTACCGGGGCTATACGCTTTACGGCTACCGACATGAGACCGACAGGGTGCTGCATGCACGGCGCTGGTATTGGCACGCCATGATCGGCGTGGCGTTGGCAAGTCTTGTCTGGGGGGCAGCGGGTTATTTGCTGTTTACGCCGGGGGATCTCTATCATCAGGCCCTGCTTGCCTTTGTTATTGCCGGCATGACCGCGGGTGGGATCACTGTGCTCGCCTCGTTCAGCGAGGCAGCGTTGCTTTTCATTTCGATCGTCCTGATCCCGTTTGTGTTTCGTCTGTTCCAGGCCGGCACAGAGGATTCGATGCAGATGGGGGCGCTAGTTGCCCTTTTTCTTCTGTTGCTGATGATCTCAGCCAGGCGCATCCATCAGACGGTTGTCGAGGGGCTGAATCTGCACTATCAGCGTCAGCAGGCGGAGGAGACGATCATCCGCCAGGCTTTTTATGATGAGCTGACGGAACTGCCGAATCGCCGCATGCTGCAGGATCGTCTGTACCAGGATGTGGCGCGGGCGATACGGCATGGGGTCAATGGTGCTGTGCTGTTTCTTGATCTGGATAATTTCAAGCATATCAATGATTCACTCGGTCACTCGGTCGGGGATGAACTGCTGATCAAGGTCGCATCCCGCTTGCGACACCATCTCAGGGAGGAGGATACCGCTGCGCGTCTTGGTGGGGATGAGTTTGTGGTGTTGCTGACAGATCTGGAGGGGGATGAGGCGCGTATCTCAAGTCGGGTGATGCAGGTGGCTGATCAGGTGCGGATGGCACTTGCCAACCCCTTCGAGATTGCTGGACATGAATTGCATGTCTCAACCAGCATCGGTGTTGCGATCTATCCGGCGGATGCAAAAAACGTGGATGATCTGCTCAAGCATGCGGATACGGCGATGTATCGTGCCAAGGAACGTGGCCGTAATCTGGTGCAGTTCTTTCTGCCGAGTATGCAGGTGGCGGTGAATGAGCGGCTTGCGTTGGAGCATGACCTGCGCAAGGCAATTAGTAGCAGTGGCCTGTTGCTTTACTATCAGCCTCAGGTGCATCGGGATGGGCGGGTCTTCGGTGCGGAGGCGCTGCTGCGCTGGCAGCGGGAGGATGGCAGTATGGTCTCACCGGCGGAGTTTATTCCGGTAGCGGAGGAGACTGGGCTGATCTATTTGATCGGTGGCTGGGTGCTGGAGGAGGCCTGTCGAAATCTGGCTGAGCTGAGCAGCATGGAAGCGGGGTGTGATCTGGTGAGTATTGCGATCAATGTCAGCCCGAAACAGTTTCGCCAGAGAGACTTTGCCGGTCATGTGGTGGCGACGTTGAAACGGTTTGGAGTCGATCCTGGGCGGCTTGAGCTGGAAGTCACAGAGAGTGTGTTGGTGACCGACTATCAGGATACGGCCGAGAAGATGCGCCAGTTGCGGGAATTGGGAGTGCGCTTTTCGATTGACGACTTTGGCACCGGCTACTCATCTATGGCCTATCTGAAGAATCTGCCGCTGGATGCGATCAAGATCGATCAGTCGTTTGTGCGGGATCTCACCACCGATCCCAGCGATGCCTCGATCGTCGAGACCATCATTGTGATGTCGCGCCATTTGGGACTGAAGGTAATTGCAGAGGGGGTGGAGACAGAGCAGACCCTTGAGGTTCTCAAGGCGTATGGCTGTGACAACTATCAGGGTTATTNGTTTGGACGTCCCATGCCATTCGAAGCATTCAAGCAGCGGCTGACGGAGGAGTCGAATACCTCTGTTGATAGAGGGGGCGGCTAGCGTCCTGTGAGGTGTGTTTCCAGTTAGCTCCGGATGAGCCTGGGTGATTCCAAGTTACAGAAGACCTTTGTTGCGCAGAATGGCATCCAGTTCGCCCTCCACCGGCTCCACTCTGGTGCGCCTTTTTCTTGGTTCCGCGATGATTGCCTGTTTCTGCTCGTTGGTTGGCAGTGGTCCATAGATCATCGGGTCCAGGGTTGAATCTTCGATGAATTCCTGTGAATGCTCTTCCATTGGATACCCCTCGTAAACTTGGAATGTATCTAGATTCTGCTTCCTTGTTCGCTTTGCAACTGCGACGCAGTTCTCCTTCTCTGCCTCTTTACTGAGTCGATTCCATGCACCTGGCTCTAATTCAAGCACCTCTCATATGCCGGATTCCGCACTATTTCAGATCGAAAGCAGTTTGGATTTTTTTCCGGTTTTACTCCTGTGTCGCCAGCTGATGCCGAGAATGGTCAGCAGGACTGCAAAAAAGGCGACCGGCGCAGGTTCGGGAGGACGCGGAGCATAGACGAAGAGGGCTGAATGGGACGTTGCCCCCTCCTGAGTGATGATCACCATCTCTCGCCCCTCTCCAACTATTGCAATCTGTGGCCTAGTGTCGGGATCGTCAGGCATGCGATTATCCGACTGCTGCTGCGAGTATGTTGCTGTTGCCGCCGCTGGGTCGCTCTTCTCCCTGTGCAACGACGACAGACTCGGCTGCTGTGCTCGTGCGATGCCTTGCGGTGTGTTGTTGTCGGCGATCACCTGCCAGGAACTACTCAGTAGCACCAAGATCAGGCCCGTTTTGATTATCTGTTTCATGATTGTCAGAGTTTTTGTTGTATCGATCAGGATGCAGATTTCTAATTCTTTCCAGCTCTGCCCTCTACTCAAATCATTGAGCAAGAAGCGTGCACAAAATCGGAAACCGGTAGAGCACAGGTGATGCGGTGAGGTTAGAGATTTAGTTGAGGGATGGGTTGTAAATTTGATCGACACAAAAACCGAATCGGCTTCGTCTGGCGCAGTCAGTTTGGGGTGGGCTCTATATTTTTATTCCCGTCCTGTCTCCTGGAATTAAGGGCTTACTGAAATAATAGGAATTATTATTTTGATTGATGGGGTGCTCTCATGCTGTAAAGCTAGCCGACAGCATTTATTTCTGGCGGTCAGGCGTGTTGCGGGTCGCCTTGGGGATAAGCGCCCCATCGTTTTCTGCCCGATTGGCGAAGTGGTCAGATAGAGGATCTAGGGCTGGTGCCATGAGTCACACCAATCAGATTTGGATCATGCATGTAGACATGGATGCCTTCTTTGCCGCCGTCGAGCAGCGGGATAATCCCGACTATCGCAATCGTCCGGTAGTGGTCGGTGCGCGTCCCGGCGGGCGCGGCGTGGTGGCGACCTGTTCCTATGAGGCACGGCGTTTTGGCGTCCATTCCGCGATGCCGATCTCCGAGGCTTGGCGGCGCTGCCCAGGGGCTGTCTATCTGCGGCCCGATATGCGCCGTTATGCGGCAGTCTCGCGCCAGATCATGCAGATGCTGGGTGAGATATCACCGCTTGTTGAGCCGGTCTCCATCGATGAGGCCTATCTGGATGTCTCCGGTCAGGAGCGCCTGATCGGCCCGCCCCAGGAGATTGCTCGCCAGGCCAAGGCGAGGATTCTGGAGGCTGTCTCGCTCAGCTGTTCGGTCGGTGTCGGCCCAAACCGGCTGATCGCCAAACTCGCATCCGAGTCCGGTAAGCCCGATGGTTTGACCGTGGTGGGGCCGGGTCAGGTGGAGGCCTTCCTCGATCCACTGCCGGTCTCGGAGTTGCGCGGGGTCGGTAGGCGCACCGGGCGTATCCTTGACAGGCTGGGCATTGCCAAGGTGCGCCAGCTGCGCGGCTATCCGTTACAGATGTTGATCCAGCATTTGGGTGAAAAGGCAGGTAGAAGCCTTTATGCCCAAGCTCGAGGGATGGCGTCGCACCGGGTCGGAGTCCGGTCTGCCAGAAAGTCGATTTCGAAGGAGACAACCTTTGCTGAGGATGTGCGTCAGCAGTCGCTGCTGCGATCACGACTCCAGCGGCTATCGGCAGAGGTAGGGCGGTTGGCTCGCTATAAGGGGTTGTCGGGGCAGGTAGTAACTCTGAAGCTGCGCCTAGCAGGTTTTGAAACCCACACTCGGCAGCGGCGTCTGGTGAGTCCGGTGGACACCGATGACCTGATCTTTGCTACCGCCTGGCAGCTCTATCAGGAGAGTCAACTGGTAGGCAGGCCGGTGCGCCTGATCGGTGTCGGCCTGAGTGACTTCGAGCATGGTCCGCAGAGCGAGGATCTGTTCGAGGCGACGCCGGAGCGTCAGATGGTCCGCCAGCGGACGTAAGCAGGTTTTTAAGACCCTGGACGAGGTGGCGGCAAAATTTGATAGCACGTTGCTCACCCGCGGATTTTATGGGAAAGGGAAATGAGCCTGCAGATCGACAGCCATGCCTCGATCGACCAGATCCCGGTGGATGCCTGGAATACGCTGGTAGAGGACAACAACCCCTTTCTGCGGCATGAGTTTCTGGCGGCGCTGGAGCACCATGGCTGTGTCGGCCCCGAGTTTGGTTGGCAACCCGCGCATCTGGCGCTTTGGGATGGGGGATGCCTGATCGGCGCTGCTCCGCTCTATCTGAAGCAGAACTCCTATGGTGAGTTTGTCTTTGATCACGCTTGGGCCGATGCCTACCAGCGCAGTGGCCGGCGCTATTTTCCGAAACTTCTGGGCGCCATCCCCTATACACCGACTGGCGGTCAGCGCCTGCTGATCTCCGCTGAGTGCGATGCGGATATGGTGCGCAGGAGACTGGCAGATAAGCTCGTGGAGCTGGCAGAGCGGGGCGGCAGATCATCCGTCCATTTGCTGTTTCTGCAGGATGCGGACCGGAAGGCGCTCGATGGACTGGGTGGATGGAGCGCCTGGGGGTGCAGTTCCACTGGCACAATCGTGGCTATGCTGAGTTTGAAGATTTTCTTGCCAGCCTCACCTCAAAACGACGCAAGAACATCCGTCGCGAGCGGCGGCTGGTGCAACAGGCTGGCCTGGAGCTTGAGTTGCTACACGGCGATCAGGTCTCTGAGTCGGCCTGGCAGCGCTTTGCCGGTTTCTACGCCAAGACCTTCGAAGACCGCTACAGTCTGCCCACCCTCAATGCCGGCTTTTTTGCAGAGGTGGGGCGCAGCCTGGGACGGCAGGTGGTGCTGGTGCAAGCCTATGAGATGGGGGAATGCATCGCTGCGGCCCTGATGTTTCGCAGTGATTCAACCCTCTACGGTCGGCACTGGGGCAGCATTCGGGATTACGACAGCCTGCACTTTGAGGCCTGTTACTACCAGGGCATCGACTATTGCATTCAAGAGGGGCTGCAGCGATTCGAGCCTGGAGCGCAGGGTGAACATAAGATCTGGCGCGGCTTTCTGCCGACCCTTACCTACTCGAGGCACTGGATCGTCGATCCGGTGTTCCGCGCGGCCATCGAGGATTTCCTGCAGCGTGAGCGGATCACGGTGCTGGATTACAAGCGCAGTCTGGACAGAGCTCTCCCTACCGGTAATAACGCTTCCTTTCAGGGAACGATTTCAGCCTAAGCAGGGTCGATAGAATATTGATCGGCTCTTAATAGGCCAGATGAAATTGATCTGGATCAAATAAAAGTTGACTATTTCCCTTGGTTACTGCTATCGTCTTTACCAAGCAAATTACTCAGGAATTATCCTTTGTGGATTAGAGGTGAGTGAAATGAGGTTGTCTACTAAAGGCCGTTATGCGGTAACTGCGATGCTGGATCTGGCCCTGCACGGCTCGAATGGTCCGGTAACATTGGCGGAGATCTCTGAGAATCAGGGTATCTCTCTCTCCTATCTTGAACAGCTGTTTGCCGCGTTGCGTGCTAAACAGTTGGTCCGCGGTGTACGTGGTCCGGGGGGCGGCTACTATCTCGGCCGGGAGGCAGACGAGATCTCGATCGCCAACATCATCTGTGCGGTGGATGAGTGGGTCGAATTTACCCGCTGCGGTGGCCGGCAAAACTGCAGCAGTGGCAGCCGTTGCCTGACCCATACCCTGTGGGATGAGTTGAGTAGCGAGATTTTTGATTTTCTGACCAAGATCAGTCTTGGTGATCTGATTCGGCGTGGCACCGAGAAGGATCAGAAGGGCGAAGGCGGACGGAAATTCAGCCTGGTGGATGGGACTGACTCCCAAGCCGCCTGAGACCAGTCGGCATCTTTCTGAAGGTTGGTGAGGCGGGACTCTGCATGGAGTCCTGCCTCGCTTTTTCAGCATACGGAATGGGGATTGGGGATTCCGGCCAAAATCCGCTATCATCCGCCAGCCTATTCAGATAGCCGCCGCTCATGGAATCTCTTCGTACGATCGCTGACTTTATCCGCTGGGGTGCCAGTTGTTTCAACCAGGCCGGATTGTTTTTCGGCCATGGCACCGACAATGCGATCGATGAGTCGGCCGCCCTAGTTCTACATGCCCTGCATCTGCCGGGGGAGTTGTCGGAAATCTGGTTGCAGACACAGCTGACCGCCGAAGAGCGGCAGCGTGTCACTGCGTTGCTGCAGCGGCGCATCGAGGAGCGAATCCCGGCCGCCTATCTGACGGGAGAGGCCTGGTTCGCCGGGCTGCGTTTCCATGTGGACCCGAATGTGCTGGTGCCCCGTTCCCCGGTTGCTGAGTTGATTGAGCAGAGGTTTGCGCCTTGGATCGGAGAGGGGCAGCTGGAGCGACTGCTCGATCTCTGCTGCGGCAGTGGCTGCATCGGCATTGCCAGTGCCGTTTATCTGCCGGATGCCCAAGTCGACCTGGCCGACATCTCAGAAGCGGCGCTGGCCGTCGCCGAGAGAAACCTGCATGAATATGAGCTGGAAGGGCGAGTTCGGACTATTCGCTCCGATCTGTTTAGCGGCCTCAAGGGGCAGCGCTACGACGTGATCGTCAGCAATCCACCCTATGTCAGCAGCGAGGAGATGGTTGGGCTGCCGCCGGAGTACCGGCATGAGCCACNTCTTGGCCTGGAGACAGGGGAGGAGGGGCTGGAGATTGTGGCTAAAATATTGCGTGAGGCCTCCAGTCACCTGCAGCCATGGGGTATCATCATAGTCGAGGTGGGCAGCAGCGCAGAGACGCTGATGGCGCGTTTTGTCGATGTTCCGTTTACATGGATCGATTTTGAGCGAGGCGGTGATGGGGTTTTTATCTTTACCGCCGAAGAGCTGGCGCAATATCAAAGCTGCTTCACCTAGGCGTGCAGCCGGATAACAGAACCCGGCATGCGCCGGTCATCCATTATTTTTAAGAGTTGGGGGCTTCAATGGCACTGCAACGTGCGCGCAGCGCAGAAGAGTTCGTCGAGTGGATCAAGCAGGCGATGTTCGAGGTGGAAGACCTGCGTGCCTGCTACGAGTACCAGATGGAGGAGTTGGGTCGCTATCCCGCCTTTCTTGATCCGCTTGAAGAGGGAGTGAAGGGACTCTACCAGCTGATGGTCGACGGAGAGTACCGCTTTGGACGGGAGGATCTTCCATTCATCGAGATTGCCAATAAACATGCGGATGATATCCCCTTCAATACCCTGCTTAGGCAGATCAACGAAACTCACAGAAAAGGTATCGACGTGGATGCCCCCTGAGGGGTGCCATGCATACTGAGACTATGCCGATGGATCAATCAATCATCTTCGACCTGGATTTGATCGCCAAATACGACCAGGCTGGACCGCGTTATACCTCCTACCCCACCGCTGTGCAGTTTCATGAGGGGTTCGGTGAGGCGCAGTACCGGGCGCTTGCACAGGCATCCAACGCCAGTGGCCAGCCGCTCTCACTCTATTTCCACATTCCGTTTTGCGACACTGTCTGTTTCTACTGCGCCTGCAACAAGGTGGCGACCAAAGACCGCAGCCTGCCAGCCCAGTATCTGCAGCGTGTCTATCGCGAACTGGAGATGCAGGGACAGCTGTTCGATCGCTCCCGACCAGTCGAGCAGCTCCATTGGGGCGGTGGCACGCCGACCTTCATCAGCCACGCTGAAATGCGTGAGCTGATGGACGAAACCCGGCGCAATTTCACCCTGCTGGATGATGACAGCGGCGAATATTCCATCGAGATCGATCCCAGGGAGGCGCAGGGCGATACCATCAAGCTGCTGCGTGAACTGGGCTTCAACCGGATGAGCCTCGGTGTGCAGGATTTTGACCCCAAGGTGCAGAAGGCGGTCAACCGGATTCAGTCCAAGCAGGTGACCCTGGACGTGCTACAGGCGGCCCGGGATGAGGGCTTTCGCTCGGTCAGTATTGACCTGATTTACGGTCTGCCTTTCCAGAGTCCGGAGAGTTTTGAGAAGACCCTGGATGAGATCCTGGAGGTCGATCCTGATCGACTCTCGGTCTTCAACTATGCGCATCTGCCGGAACGCTTCAAGCCGCAGCGCCGCATCAACGAGGTGGATCTGCCGCTGCCGCAGGCGAAACTCGACATCATGCAGATGAGCATCGAGAAGCTGACCGCGGCCGGTTATGTCTATGTCGGCATGGATCACTTTGCCAAGCCCGATGATGAACTGGTGATCGCTCAGCAGGATGGCACTCTCTACCGCAATTTTCAGGGCTACTCAACCCATGCGGATTGTGACTTGGTGGCGATTGGTGCGACCTCGATCGGCATGGTGGGGCCAAGCTATGCGCAGAACATGCGCACGCTGGATGAGTACTACGATCGCATTGATCAAGGGCGTCTGGCGGTATTTCGAGGCGTGGAGCTGAGCACGGATGATCAGTTGCGGCGCGATGTGATCACCCGCCTGATCTGCCACTTTACGCTCGATTTTGCGTCAGTGGAGTCCCGCTGGAGGATCCGTTTCAGCGACTACTTTGCGGCCGAAATGACGAATCTGCAGGGCATGGCGAACGATGGATTGCTAGAGATCGCGGCAGATGGTATCCATGTGTTGCCAAAGGGACGGTTGCTGATCCGCAATATATGCATGCGGTTTGATGCCTACCTAAGCTCGAAAGAGTCGATGGGCAGCTTTTCCAAGGTTATCTGATCCCGCTGAAATGACCGGAGGGATTGTGCGTTCCAGGGAGGGAGCAGAGTTGGAGTTGTACGGGAACAAACTTGCCGAGAGAATAAAATATCACCCAGTAAACGGCCCCTGTTCACATTTTTTGTCTATTCTTGTTTGCAGACTTACGCATCTGCGTGGGATCATTGGCGCGCTGCTAATGCGCTAGATTCCTGTTGCGGTCCGTAAGTATCTCAACTCAAGCAGCACATCGGTAAACGGAACTAATAACCATTAAAAAGAGGCCGTATGTTCGACGAGAAATCTCGTGAAATCAGTCGGTTGTTGTTTCTTCTGGACATCCTGCTGACGCTGTTCATTTTTGTTGTTTCGGTCCGGCTTTATCCCCTCATCACTGCAGGCGACACAGTAGACGATATGCGTCACTTTGCCCTGCTGCCGCTTATCTGGGTGCCTCTTCTCTATTCCCTCTCGGTCTTTGGAGCCTATCGCGGTCTGCGGGTGATCTCCATCCCTTCCTATGCATGGAAGGTCATAAAGGCGATGGCAATTAGCCTGGCAGTGCTGTTAGGCATGCTGTTCCTGCTGAAGATGACGTTCGTCAGTCGTCAGGTGATCCTGACCTTTGCCGTGATGAATCTGGTGATGCTGGTGGCGGTTCGGGCCGGGTTGATCTGGTGGTATTTCCGCCATTCGGTGCAGCGGGGAGAAAACTGTCTCAAGGTGCTGATCATCGGCATCGGAGGCCGTGCCCAGCGCTTGACCGAGATGCTCGACCGCCATACGGAGTGGGGTATCGACATCATCGGTTATCTCGACACCGATCCCGACCACGTTGGTAAGGAGATCATGGGCAGCAAGGTGCTTGGCACTGTGGCTCAGGTCGGTGATGTGTTGAACGGCCAGGTGATCGATGAGGTGATCCTGGCGGTGCCGCGCAGCCGCCTCAGCCATATGGAAGAGATCGTCAACGCCTGTGAGGAACAGGGTGTGCGCTTCCGCTTCATGGCCGATGTCTTCGACCTTGAAGTGGCACGCACGCGTCTGGTCGAGCTCGATGGCATCCCACTGCTCACCTTCGATCCGGTGGCGCAGAATGAGGGCATGCTGCTGGCGAAGCGTTTCATGGACCTGCTGCTGGTGCTGGCGGCGATGCCGGTTGTGGCGCCGGTGATGGGCTTGGTGGCCCTCGCCATCAAGCTTGATGATGGCGGTCCGGTGTTTTTCAAGCAGGAGCGGGTAGGGCTGCGCAAGCGCCTGTTTCCTATGTATAAATTCCGTTCGATGGTGGTGGATGCCGAGGCTAAACTGAAAGAGATTGAACACCTGAACGAGGCTGAGGGCCCGATCTTTAAGATCGAGAAAGATCCCCGCATCACCCGGGTCGGGCATTTTATCCGCAAGACGAGTCTCGATGAGCTTCCGCAACTGCTGAATGTACTGCGCGGACATATGAGTCTGGTGGGGCCGCGTCCAATGTCACAGCGCGATGTGGGACTCTTCGAGCGGGGTATTCAACGCAAGCGTTTCAGTGTCAAGCCGGGCCTGACCTGTCTCTGGGCGATCAAGGGCCGCAGCAGGCTGACCTTTGAACAGTGGCTGGTGCTCGACCTGCAGTATATCGATGAGTGGTCCTTGTGGCTCGATCTGAAGATTCTGTTGTTGACTGTGCCCGTGGTCCTGAAGGGTAGTGGTTCAATGTAATGGGCGACCGTTCGGACGCTCCCAATTAATTCTTAACAACCTATATAAACTCTAATGAATGCAGAAGCTACGGTTGATCTTTTTGGAATTCCGGTGGCTACGGTCAATATGTCGCAAGCGCTCGATCGGGTGCATCAGGCGATAGAGACACATCAGCCGCTTCAGATCGGTGTGGTGAACGCGGCCAAAGTGGTCAATATGGGAAAAAATCCCGAGCTGAAAGAAGCGGTGCTTTCGTCCGATGTGATCTTCGCCGATGGTGCGGCGATTGTGCTGGCAGCCAAGGTGCTCGGTCATCCCCTGCCTGAGCGGGTGACCGGTATCGATCTGATGTTTGGCATGTTTGAGCGTGGCAAGGATCTTGGCTACCGGGTCTATTGCCTCGGTGCCACGGAAGAGGTTTCGAAGCAGGTGGAAGAGAACATCGCCCGCGACTACCCGGGATTGATCCTGGCAGGCCGCCATCACGGCTACTACGGCGAGGACGAAGAGCAGGCCATCGCTGAGGATGTTCGTGACTCCAAGGCCGATATCCTGTTGGTGGCCATGACTTCGCCTAAGAAGGAGAAGTTTCTAGCTAAGTGGATGGACTTCATGAATGTGTCTGTCTGCCATGGTGTGGGCGGGTCGTTCGATGTCTATTCCGGCAAGGTGGAGCGGGCGCCGGAGATGTGGCAAAAGTATGGACTTGAGTGGCTCTATCGCGTCAAACAGGAGCCTGGCCGGCTTTGGAAGCGCTACCTCTTCACTAATATCGAGTTTCTGTGGCTGCTGCTTAAAGAGCGGTTGTTTCCCAAAAAGCGGTAGGTGTGAGTGCAGCAGATAATTTCTGCTTGAGGATGGAATCAAAGATCTTGCAAGCGACCAAAGAGGCGTGCAGGGAAGAGAGGCGGTGGATTGCAAAACGGGCCTCTAAGAAACCGATTTAATGTGAGGAGAGAGATACGTGAATTCTGGATCGAACGGTGGGGCTGCCACCGGCAAGCGCAATCTGATCTACATCATGTCACCGAGCTATGCGGGCTCGACCCTGTTGACATTCCTGTTGGCTACCCACCCAAAGATCGCAACCATCGGAGAGCTGAAGGCGACCTCGATGGGCGATCTGGATGTCTACAATTGCTCCTGCGGTAAGCTGATTAAGGCGTGTGGTTTCTGGGGAGACGTGCAGAGAGGCATGGCTGAGCGTGGGCGTTCTTTCTCTCTGGAGCAGTTTGGCACCAGTTTCGAATCCGATTCTGGGCTCTGCAACAAACTGATGCGCGCGGCAGTGCGTGGCGGTCTGTTTGAAACCGCCAGGGACATCGGATTTGGCTTGATGGGTGGTTGTCGTAAGGAGCGGGATGAGATCCTGATGCAGAATCGTGAGATCATCGATCTGGTCATCGATCTTCAGGAGGGAGACACCTTTCTTGATGGTTCGAAAGACCCGGTCCGTCTGAAACTGATGCATCAGAGTGGGCTGTGGAATATCAAGGTGATCAATTTGGTGCGCGACGGCCGGGGAGCCACTAACTCGATCATGAAACACTACGGTGTTGACATGGAAGAGGCAGTCAACTCCTGGGTTTTTACCTCAAAGGAGATGCAGCAGACCGCGGCCCTGTTCAGGGAAGATGAGATCTTCAACATGAAGTATGAAGATCTTTGCCGTGATCCCGACAGGCTGTTGAGCGAGATCTATCGTTTTGTCGGTGTCGATCCGATGCTTGGCAGTGAGGATTTTCGTGGTACCAAGCAGCACATTTTGGGTAACGCCATGCGTCTGAATTCCACTGGCGAGATCCGGCTCGATGAGAAATGGAAGGAAAAACTGACCGAGGCAGAGCTGGAGATCTTCGGGCGTATTGGCGGTGAGATGAACCGCTTCCTGGGATACCAGTAACCCCTTCTGTTTTCCCGGTATGGAACAGCATTCTCTGCTCCATGCCGGGGCCATCAGCGATTCTTCAGTGCCTTGATCGCCTTTGCATGGCCTTGGGCGGCCGCCCGCTGGATCCACTGCATCGCCTGCTGGTCGTCTTTTTCCACCCCAAATCCGTGATGATAGAGATAGCCAAGGGTATATTGGGCGCGGGCGTCACCGGCCACGGCGACCGGGAAGAGCAGATGGAAGGCGCGTTCATACTCCTTCTTTTTATACGCTTCTTCGACCTTCTCCATCACCCAGTCGGGGTTGTTGAGTTGCTCCTCCTGTTGCGTTGTACTGCTGCATCCAGCGAGCAGCAGCAGACTCAGTGGGATTGCAGTGAACAGGCTTGTTGCGTGTGTTGCGCTTTTCATCTTGATTTAAGTGTTAGCCGACAAGTTGGTTGAGGTCAAAGATGGGCAGCAGAATGCCCATGACGATTACAGTTACGATGGCGCCCATTACTAGGATCAGGATCGGCTCGAACAGGCCGAGAAGCGTCGAAATGAGCGACTCGATCTCCTTCTCCTGAATATTCGCTGAGCGCTCGAGCATGCCTTCCAGATTGCCGCTCGATTCGCCACTGGCCAGCAGGCTCAGGGTCAGCGGAGGGAAATAGCCGGTCTTCTCCAGCGCCGTGTGCAGGCTACTGCCCTCACGAACACGTAGCGAGGCCTCTTCGACTGCAGCGCGCATCGGCAGGTTGGTGACTACCTGGGAGGCGATTCGCAGTGCATCCAGAATCGGTACGCTGCTCGCTGCCATGATGCTCAGGGTGCGGGAGAAACGTGCCGCATTGGCGCTGCGTGTCAGCCTGCCGAGCAGGGGGATGTGCAGGATGATCTTGTGCCAGGCGAGACGCGCGGCGGGGCGTTTCAGGGTTATGTTGACCGCCAGTCCAAGCAGTAACAGCAGCACCAGAATGGTGAGTCCATGGTCGCGGAAGATGTCACTGGTGGCGATCAGGAGCTTGGTGATCAGCGGCAGTTCCTGGGCCATATTGTCGAACATGCGGGTGACTTGAGGCACGATGTAGGTGAGCAGACCGGCGACGATCAACACTGCGACGATGGTGAGCAGGGCTGGGTAGAAGAGCGCTAGAACGGTCTTTTGATGCATCTGCTGGCGCATCTCTGTGTAGTCGGCCAGACGCTCTAGCACCAGGTCGAGATGCCCCGACTCCTCACCGGAGGCGACGGTGCGAATATAGAGTTCCGGAAAGATGCGCGGGAATTCACTGAGGCCGTCGGCGAGGCTTCTGCCTTCTAGTACCTTGGCCCGGACCGCGAGCAGAATGTGCGAGATATGGCGTTTCTCCGACTGTTTGGAGACCGTCTTCAATACCTGTTCAACCGGCAGGGCCGCTCTCAGCAGTGTCGCCATCTGCCGCGTCAACAGTGCCAGCTCCATCGGGCTGATGCCCCGCTGCAGGGTAAAACGACGGCTCTGGGTGGCACTGGCACTGGCGCTGGCGGTGCTGACAGAGAGCGGGGTGAGGCCGCTCTCGCGTAGTTGCTGGCGGATCTGGCGTGGGCTATCGCCCTCCAGCATTCCCCGTTTCTCTTTTCCGGATCCATCGAGGGCTATGAATTCAAAGGCATCCAAGATCAGCTCTCCTGGGTGACGCGGATGATCTCGTCGATAGTGGTATCACCTTCGAGTACCCTCCGCATGCCGTCCTGACGGATGCTGGAGCAGGATTTTCGTACGTGCTCGAGCATCTCCTGTTCGCCTTCCCCCTTGTGGATCAGGTGGCGCAGGGTCTCGTCAACCAAGATTAACTCGTAGATGCCGGTGCGCCCCAGATAGCCCTGATTGCGGCAGTGCTCGCAGCCTTCGGCAGTATAGATGGTCGCCTCCTGATCGTCGCTCAGACCGAGCAACTTCCGCTCCTGCTGCGTCGGGGTGCCAGGTTTCTTGCAGTGCTGGCAGAGGGTGCGGACCAGCCGCTGTGAAAGTACTGCCAGTAGGCTGGAGGAGAGCAGAAAGGGCTCCACGCCCATGTCACGTAGCCGGGCGATGCTGCCGATGGCAGTGTTGGTGTGCAGGCTCGACATCACCATGTGACCGGTGAGACTCGCCTGCACTGCAATCTGCGCGGTCTCCAGATCGCGGATCTCACCCACCATCACCACATCGGGGTCCTGGCGCAGAATGGCGCGCAGCCCGCGGGCGAAGGTCAGGTCGACCTTGGTATTGACCTGGGTCTGACCGATGCCATCGAGATTGTACTCGATCGGGTCTTCCACGGTGACGATGTTGCGGGTCTGGGTGTTGAGCCGAGTCAGGGCCGCATACAGGGTGGTGGTTTTACCGGAACCGGTCGGTCCGGTGACCAGGAAGATGCCATGGGGGCGCTTGATTACATCCGGGTCGATCTGCTGCAGCATGGCGGATTGCATGCCTAGCTGGCTGAGATCGAGTTTGCCTGCCTGTTTGTCGAGCAGACGCAACACCACTCGTTCGCCATAGCTGGAGGGCAGGGTGGAGACGCGCACGTCCACCGGACGGTTGCCGACCTTGAGGGAGATGCGGCCATCCTGAGGCACGCGCTTCTCGGCGATATCGAGTTGTGCCATGACCTTGATGCGGGAGATCAGATAGGGGGCGACATTGCGCGGAGGATGCAGCACTTCGCGCAGTAGCCCGTCAACGCGGAAACGCACCACCAGGCGGTGCTCGTAGGGTTCGATATGGATATCCGACGCCTCCTCCTTGATCGCCTCGGTGAATAGCGCGTTGATCAGGCGGATGATCGGCGCGTCATCCTCGCTGTCGAGCAGGTCCTCTGGCTGGTTGAGGGCACGGGCGGCATCGTCCAGATCCAGGTCGTCGCCCATGGTCTCCATGATCTTGGTGGACTGGCCGGAGCCCGATTCGTAGAGCATCGAGAGTTTCTTGTCGAACTCCTCCTCACTGATCTCCTGCATGACAAACGGCTGTCCAAGATAACGGCGCAGCTCGTTGAATATGCTAACCGGGACCCCCGCCTTATGGAGTACCCGGGTCTGCTGCACCAGTGCGTCGACAGTCACCAAAACTCCCTGGCGACGGGCGAAGATGTAGGGGATTTCGTCTGGTCGTTGGGGCGGGGTGGGAATCAGCCGACTGGGTGCGTCGACTGATTCGCTTGCCTCTTCCAGGGGGTGGGTCTCACTCATTATTGCTGAGTCGCCAGTTATTGGGCACTGTCGCTATCCTGATCCCCAAACGGGTAGGGCAGCGCGTTGAAACGGTCAGGCAATACAGGTGCTTCCTGATCCGGCATCAGATTGACCCCCCGTTGACGCAGATCCATCTGCTGGGCGCGGAAATAGTTGTATTTGTCGCTGGTGACCGATGCGTGGGTCGCTGCGTCGCGTACGATTATCGGGCGCAGAAAGACCATCAGGTTGCGTTTCACCTTGATGGTGTTTCTGGCACGGAATAACACACCGACCCCGGGGATATCGCCGAGCAGCGGCACCCGCTCATCGACCTGCTGCAACTGCTCGTCGATCAGGCCGCCGAGCACGATGGTATGGCTGTCTTCCACCATCACCACGGTCTTGATGGTGCGCTTGTTGGTGACGATATCGGTGGTGCCGGCGCTGGTGGTGGGGTCGATGCTCGACACCTCCTGTTCGATGCTCAGCTGAATCGCGTTGCCCTCGTTGATCTGTGGTGTGACTCGTAAGGTGAGGCCCACATCCTGACGCTGGATGGTCTGGAACGGGTTGACCGAGGTGCTGGAGGCGCCGGTGGAGGCATATTGGCCGGTGAGGAAAGGTACGTTCTTGGCGACCACAATCTCGGCCTCCTGGTTGTCCAGGGTCAGGATGCTCGGGGTGGAGAGGATGTTGGATGAGCTGTCACTCTCCAGTGCCCGGATCAGCATGGCGAAATCGACGCCAGAACGGGTGAACTTCCCCAGCCCAATCAAGGTGCCTGAAGGAATGGATGGAAGCACTCCTGCGGCGGCTGCACCTGCGATATCACTGATCTTCGGCGTGCCAAGGTTAATGATGCCCACCGGCGCTGTGTTGCCGGAGGGTGAACCGTCGACGATCCACTGCACGCCCAGATCCTTGGTCTTGTCGAAGGAGACCTCGGCGATGATCGCTTCCACCAGCACCTGGGCGCGGCGGATATCGAGCTTTTTGATGATGCCCTGCAGGCTTCTGAAGATGTCGGGTGGCGCGGAGATGATTAGCGCGTTGGATGACTCGTCGGCCTGGATATTGACCGATGTCTTCTTCGCCTTGGGAGTGCCAGCCTTGCGGTTCTGGTCGATCGAATCGCTAACGCCGGTCAACACGCTCACCATGTCTTTGGCGTTGGCATAACGCAGATAGATGACCTGGGCGTTGCCCTCATTCTCGAACGGGGTGTCGAGGTGTTCGATGACCACCCTGGCGCGCAGCCGGGCAGTGCGCCCACCAGTCAACAGGAGGCTGTTGGTGCGTTCGTCGGCGACCATCTTGATCGGGGTGGCCCCGCCCTTTGCCTGATTGCCCTGCAGGCTGGTGAGAATGCGTACCACCTCGGCGGCCGATGCGTGTTGCAGGGTAATCACCTCCACCGAATTGTCACTTACCTTGTCGATCTGCGAGATGATCTTCAGCAGACGGTCAACGTTCTGGCGGCGGTCGGAGATGATCAACACGTTGGTGGTCGGGTAAGCGGCAAGGTGCCCCTGTTGCGGGATCAACGGGCGCAGGATCGGCACCAGCTGCGCGGCTGCGACATTCTTCACCTGGATGATGCGGGTGACCATCTGGTCACCGGGGAGAACCTCAAGACTCTCGGTCGGGATGCCAACCTGTTTGGCCTTGACGTCGGGTACGATCTTGACGACGCCGCCAGCAGGAACA
>NZ_AFOC01000063.1:0-22259 GCF_000224455.1 endosymbiont of Riftia pachyptila (vent Ph05) | reverse complement strand
TACCTACCGGTTTGCCAAAGAGGACCGCAAGCGCTGGCCCGAGATCCTGCAGGCCGGCACCCCGGAGCGCCCCTACTACACCAACTCGTCGCAGCTGCCGGTAGGCTTCACCGACGATCCTTTCGAGGCGCTGGCCCGCCAGGAGCCGCTACAGCAGAAATATACCGGCGGCACCGTGCTGCATCTCTACATGAACGAGCGCATCAGCAGCACCGAGGCCTGCCGGCGACTGGTGCGGCGTTCCCTGGAGCGGTTCCGCTTGCCTTACATCACCATCACCCCGACCTTCTCAATCTGCCCGACCCACGGTTACCTCAGCGGCGAACACGAGTTCTGCCCGAAGTGCGACGAGGAGGCGATCGCCCACAAACAACAGGAGCAACACAGCCATGTCCACCAATAAGATCGAACTGAAAGACGAAGAGAGAACCCGCTGCGAAGTCTGGACCCGAGTCATGGGCTACCACCGTCCAGTAGCCGCCTTCAACCCGGGCAAAAAGTCGGAACATGCCGACCGTGTCTGTTTCCGGGAACAACCGCAACAAACAGCTGATGTCCGGATCTGAACTCACCCTCCGGGTGGGCGGCTGACGCCGCTCACCACCGTGGACTACCCGGGGGAGCTGGCGGCGGTGATCTTCTGCCAAGGTTGCCCCTGGCGCTGCCACTACTGCCACAACCCGGACCTTCTGCCACGCCAGGGCGAGCAGCAGATCCCGTGGGATCAGATTCTCGCCTTTCTGCAGACCCGCCGGGGCCTGCTGGATGCGGTGGTCTTCAGTGGTGGCGAGCCGACCCTGCAGCGAGGGCTGCCGGATGCTATTGGGCAGGTGAAGGCGATGGGCTTCAAGGTAGGGTTGCATAGCGCTGGCCCCTATCCTGAACGGCTGCGGGAACTGCTGCCACTGCTCGACTGGATCGGGCTGGATATCAAGTCCTTGCCGGAAGATTATGCTGGACTGACCGGGGTCAGGCGGAGTGGTGAGCGGGCTTGGGAGAGTGCAGCTCTAGTGATCGAGAGCGGCCTGCCGCATCAGATCCGCACCACCCTGGATCCGGCCCTGTTCACTGAAGCCAAGCAGCAGAGCTGTTAGAAAGACTGCGGCAGCTCGGCCCGCTCAAGCACTCTTTTCAGGTCTGTAACCCTGTGGTGTCGATATAAACAGGTGGGTGCTCAAGTGGACTCCCCGGCCAACTGCTCAGTGAATTCGCTGGCGGGTTTTGGCTTGCTGAAGTGATAGCCCTGCAGATAGTCACAGCCAATATCGTCAAGGAACTTGGCCTGCTCAGCGGTTTCGACTCCCTCCGCGATCAGTTTCAGCTCCAGGCTTTGGGCGATGGCGACGATCGCCTCCACCAGCGAGGCATCCTCCTGGTCATCGGGCAGGTCGCTGACAAAAGCGCGGTCGATCTTCAGGACATCCACCGGGAAACGCTTTAGATAACTGAGCGAAGAGTAACCGGTGCCGAAGTCGTCGATCGCCAGCGCCACTCCTAGTGCCTTGAACGACTCCAGCCAGGTGACTGCCTCTTCGGTATCCTCCATCAACAGGCTCTCGGTCATCTCCAGGGTCAGCAGGCTGCTGTCGAGGCCGGTCTCCTGCAGGATCAATTCGAGTAGTTTGGCGGAGAGCCCCAGCTCCCGCTGGCGGCTGGAGATATTGACCGCGATCTTCAAGCCCGGCTGCTGGGCCTGCCAGAGTGCTGCCTGGCGGCAGGCGGTGCTCATTACCCATACGCCGATCGGGCCGATCAGCCCGGTCTCTTCAGCCAGAGGGATGAACTGGTCGGGTGGGATCAGCCCCTGATCGGGATGGTGCCAGCGCAGTAGCGCCTCCATGCTGACCAGCCTGCCATCTGTGGCACTCACCACCGGCTGATAGTGCAGCTCCAGCTCATTCCGCTCCGGGGCTCCGCGTAGATCCTGTTCCAGATGCTGACGGATGCTGACCTGCTCCTGCATCGCAGTGGTGAAGAACTGGTAGCGGTTGCGGCCGGTCTCCTTGGCGCGATACATCGCCATGTCGGCGTTGCGCAGCAGGGTGTCGGAGTCGCTGGCATCATCGGGAAACAGGGTGATGCCGATGCTGGCGCCGATGATGACCTCACGACCGGCCAGCAGAAAGTAGCGGGAGAGCTTTTCGATGACCTTGTCGGCAATCTGGGCGGCATCGTCGGCCCCGGAGATGTCCTGCAGCAGAATGATAAACTCGTCACCGCCGAAGCGCGCCACCGTGTCGCTCTCCCGCACGCAGGATTTCAGACGTTCAGCGGCATGTTGCAGCAGTTCATCGCCCATGACATGGCCAAAGGTGTCGTTGACGATCTTGAACTGGTCCAGGTCGACGAACAGCAGTGCCAGTTCCCACGCTTCACGTTCGGCCGAATTGATGGCATGGGTGAGTCGGTCGAGCAGCAGCGAGCGGTTGGGCAGACCGGTGAGGGCGTCGTAGTTGGCCTGAAAGCGGATCTGCTGTTCGCTCTCCTTGCGCTGGGTGATGTCGGAGAAGACGGCGATGTATTCCGAGACCGTTCCGTGTTCAGTACGGATGGCGGCGACCGAGAGCCACTCTGGGTAGATGCTGCCATCCTTGCGCCGGTTCCAGACTTCTCCCGACCAGGATCCCTGCTGTTTGACCGAGACCCACATCGCCTTGTAGAACGCCTGGTCGTGGCGGCCTGAGCTGAGCAGGCGCGGGTTTCGCCCGATGACCTCTTCTGCTTGATAGCCGGTGATACGGGTAAATGCCGGGTTGACGGTCTTGATGCGGTTGTCGGCATCGGTGACCATGATGCCTTCTGTGGTGGTTTCGAAGACCGTGGCATTCATGCGCAACTGCTCTTCAGCGCGTTTTTGGGCGGTGATGTCCTCTTTGACGGCGATGAAGTGGGTGATCTCGCCCCCCTCGTTACGTAGTGGAGAGATTGACGCGGACTCCCAATAAATCGTGCCGTCCTTGCGTTTGTTGTGGAAGGCGCCACGCCACTCCCGACCGGCTTTGATGGTCTCCCAGAGCTCTTTGTAATCCTCGCGGGATTTGTCACCGCTCTTGAGTATTCTCGGGTTCTTTCCGATCGCCTCCTCAGAGGAGTAGCCGGATATCTGCTCGAACTTGGGGTTGACGTACTCGATGGTGCCCTCGGTATCGGTGATCAGGACCGATGCCGGGCTCTGCTCCAGGGCGCGGCTCAGCTTACGCAGCTCCAGCTCAGCCCTTTTCGTTTCTGTGATGTCGGTGCGTACACAGACTAGCCCCCCCTCCGAGGTGGGATTGTTGCTCGCCAGATACCATTTTCCCTGATCCAGGCGCTCCATGAAGAGATGGAGCGGCAGCTGTTCATGGATGGGCTGGCCATCCATATCGGCCTGTTGTAACTGCGAGCCGTTCTGCTCCTGGATGGTGGTTAGTGCCAGACCTTGGGTGAGCTGTTTGCCAAGCCAGGGGTAGAACATACGGTAGCGTTGATTGTGCAGCACCAGTCGTCCTTTAGCATCGAACAGGGCGAATGCCTCGGAGAGACTCTCGACGCCATCGTGCAGATGCTTCAGCGCGGTCTCTGCGGTCAGCCGGGCCCGTTCAAGTTTGCTCAGCAGCCACCACAGGCTGGTCAGTAGCACGGTTAGCGCCAGCGCCAGCAGCATGCTGATCTGCTGAGTGTGTTGCCGGTCGCCGGTGCGATGTAGTTCATAGACATCGTGCAGATAGTCAAAGCGCTGCTGAGTCTGGATGGCGATGAAGCGTTGTTTCAAACGGTTGAGTCGTGACAATCCCTTGAGGATGGCTCGCATGTGAAACAGAATGTTGCGCAGGACTTTCTGCGGCTCCCCTTGGGCTTCTGTCTGCTGTTGCAGCCTGTCGATCTGCTGCTCGATCTGCTGTAGCCGGGTCGTGCTAGAGATGAGGTAGTAGATGTAGAGCTGATTGAGCAGCTGCAGAACCTCCTGGTAGTGCTTGCTATTGGTGGCCTCCAAGCCTTTGGCCGCCAGCGGCAGATAGTGAATGCCGTTGCGCACCACGGCGGCCTCTGACTTGATACGCTCAAGTAGTTGCAGCTTCTCTTGCATCGACTCCCAATAGGCGTCGAGGGCACCATCCACCAGCTGATCCATGCTGCCGTAGAAGCCTTTCGATGGTGACCCGAGTCTCTCCTTGAGGCGGCGCAGTCGGTTGGTGGTCTCCACCAGGGGATCATACTGAACCAACAGGAAGGAGGTGATCCGCAAAACATCCCGATCGAGACGGGCATCGAGCTCCTTCAATTCCAGCAGCATATTAGATTGCTGAGCATGGTGCTGGGCGCCGCCGTTCCAGCTGGCGGCATAGAAGATAAGGATGCTTGCGATGATCAGCAGGCCCGCCAGCATCCAGCGTGAAGCAGGACGAACTGGCATCATGGGTGCAACCTGGGGTGGTTGCCCACCAGGGTGTGGAGAAAGGCAACGATTGCCTGCACATCCTTTGGTGGGATCTCCCGACCCAGCTGGTAGAGCCCCATGATCCTGACCGCCTCCTCCAGGGTCTTGGCGCTGCCATCATGGAAATAGGGTGGGTTGATCGCTGTCAGCCGCAGACAGGGCACCCGGAACAGGTGTTTGTCCTCCTCCAGGCCGGTGATATTGAAACGCCCCATGTCTGCCTGGGTAAGTGGTGTGCCGCGGTCGGCAAAGTAGTCCCCCATCGCCCCCATGTAGCCATACATGTTACCGCCGACGTTCATGCCTTGGTGGCAGCTGATGCAGCCGTAGTCTTTGAACAGCAGATAGCCTTGTAACTCATGTTCACTCAATGCCTTCTCGTCACCGCGTAGCCACTGGTCGAAGCGGGAGTTGAAGGTGATCAGCGAGCGTTCAAAGGTGGCAATGGCATCTTTGATGTTGGCTGAGGTGATGCCGTCGGGGTAGCTCTTCTTGAAGGTGCGCGATAGTTTGGGGTCGGCCTGCAGTTTTTTGATCACATTCGGCCAGCTGCTACCCATCTCCAGCGGATTGTGCACCGGTCCCTCTATCTGCTCCTCCAAAGTAGCGGCGCGCCCATCCCAGAACTGGACAAAGTGGAAACCGCTGTTGAAGACCGTGGGGGCCTTGATCCCGCCCAGCTGACCGTTGATGCCGGAAGATGTGGCGCGATGGTCNCTGCCGCCGGTAGCCAGGTTGTGGCAGTGGGCGCAGCTGATGGTGTTGTTGCCGGAGAGGCGTGTGTCGTGGAACAGGAGATCCCCCAGCGCGACCTTGTCGGGATTCAGATCGATCGTTAGGGGTAGAGGGCGGATCGGTTCGTTGCGGTCAGACCCGATAGCAGGGGTGCCGGACACCATCAGGATGAACAGTGGCAGGATCACGCTTTTTAATCGATTGAATCTGCAGGTAGCCATGGTGATTGATGGAGCCTGGGCGTTTTTATTCGGCTGGTTGCGAAGCAGAATGTGAATGTAAATCCATTTAACAGCCGGTTAGCGGTTTAATGAAGACCTTGGCGTTGCGCTGATAATTGTAGAGCGCCTGACGCTGCATCGGCAGTGTCTGGATCTCGGCCGCCTCGAAGCCCCGCTCGCGGAACCAGTGGGCGGTCCGGGTGGTGAGGATGAAAAGTTGATGGATATTTTGCGCCGCTGCCATTTTCTCCATCTGTTCGAGCAGCCGATCGCCGCGACCGCCGTCCCGGTAGTCGGGGTGTACCACGACGCAGGCCAGCTCCGCCATCGATTCCTTCGGATAGGGGTAGAGCGCGGCGCAGGCGACGATCATGCCGTCTCGCTCCATCACGGTAAAGTGGTCGATCTCGGTCTCCAGCAGCTCCCGCGAGCGCCGCACCAGAGTGCCGTTGGCCTCCAGTGGCTCGATCAACTCGAGCAGGCCGCCGACATCGTCGATCTGGGCGGTACGGGTCGTCTCGTAGGGTTTCGCGGTGATCAGGGTGCCCACGCCGTCGCGGGTGAAAAGCTCTTTCAGTAGCGCGCCGTCGAGCTGCCGCTCAAGCAGATGGATGCGTTTGACCCCGCTGCGACAGGCGCTCACCGCTCCCCGCAGGTGTTGGCAGAGATCCTCCGCCAGCGGCCCCTGTTGCGCCAGCAGGGTGTCGATCTGCCGCGGGATCGCATGGGTGATTGCTCTGCCGTCGGTATCACTCAGCCCCTGGCCCTCCACCAGGCTGATCAGCTTGTCGGCGCCTAGGGCGATGGCCACCGAGGCGGCCACGTCGGCGGCGCTCAGGTTAAACACCTCGCCGGTGGGGGAGTAGCCGATCGGTGGTACGATGGCGATGGCGCCGCTGTTGAGGCGCTGCTGGATTGCCTCCGCATCGACCCGCCGCACCTCGCCGGTGTGGCAGTAGTCGACTCCGTCGCGCACCCCGATCGGCCGGGCGGTGACGAAGTTGCCAGAGGCGGCGCAGATGCGAGCCCCGGCCATCGGTGAGTTGGCCAGCCCCATCGAAAGCAATGCCTCGATCTCCACCCGCACTGTCCCGGCGGCCTCCTTGACACAGGTCAGCGCCGCATCGTCAGTGACCCGTAGGCCGTTGATGTAGTGCAGCTGGGTACCTTGCGCCTGCA
Source organism: endosymbiont of Riftia pachyptila (vent Ph05) (assembly GCF_000224455.1). Classification (NCBI taxonomy): domain Bacteria; kingdom Pseudomonadati; phylum Pseudomonadota; class Gammaproteobacteria; species endosymbiont of Riftia pachyptila. The sequence goes on along the minus strand of NZ_AFOC01000063.1, from coordinate 15,707 downwards.
GCCGCTGTTCGATCTGCGGGCGGGCGCCGTGCACCAGCACCAGACGGATACCCAGCCCGTGCAGCAGGGCGATGTCGTGGATCAGATCGGCAAAGCCGCTACTGGCCACCGCCTCGCCGCCGAAACTGATGACAAAGGTGCGACCCCGGTGGGCATGGATATAAGGGGAGGAGCCGCGGAACCAGGCGATAAAGGGGTCTGATTGTGGGGATCTCTCGGCCATTGGCGTAACAGCTTGTCTATAAACAGAATCTTCCGATCAGCGACTCTATCAGTTTGATCGCTGGGGCGATATGTTCAAGCGGCAGATACTCATCCGGCTGGTGTGCCTGAGCGATATGGCCGGGGCCGCAGATCACTGTTTCCATGCCCATGCTGTTGAGATAGGGGCCCTCGGTGCCGAAGGCGACTGCGCCGGCGCTTTGCCCCGTCAGGCTCTCCACCGCCCGGACTATGGCCGCCTGGGCCGGGGTCTCCAGCGCAGGGATGCCGTCGAACACCGGCTCGAGCTGCCACTGCAGCTCGCTGCCGGCGAGCAGCCGCTCCAGCCGCTGCGACAACTCGCCGCGCAGTTCACCAAGTTGCATGCCGGGCAGCGGGCGCAGATCGAACTGCAGTTCACATTGGCCGCAGATGCGGTTGGGGTTGTCGCCGCCGTGGATGTGGCCCAGGTTGAGAGTGGGCACCGGCACGGCGAAGGCGGGGTTGTGGTAGCGCTGCTGTAACTCGCTGCGCCAGGCCATCACCTCGCCGATCACTTTGTGCATCCCCTCCAGGGCGTTGACCCCCAGGGCTGGGTCGCTGGAGTGGCCGGAGCGGCCGGTGAGGCGCACCGACTCCATCGAGATCCCCTTGTGCATGCGCACCGGTTTGAGCCCGGTAGGCTCGCCAATGATGGCGTGGCGTCCCAGCTGGCGATGCAGCTCGACCAGCGCCTTGGCACCGCACATGGTGCTCTCTTCGTCGGCGGTGGCGATGATCGTCAGCGGCTGCTTCAGCCGCTCCAGTGGGACCTGCTTCAGCGCCTCGATCACCACCGCAAAGAAGCCTTTCATGTCGCAGCTGCCGAGGCCATAGAGGCGGCCGTGGCTCTCGCTGATCTTGAGTGGATCCCGGTTCCATTTGCCCTCGTCGAAGGGCACGGTGTCGGTGTGGCCGGAGATCACTAGTCCCTCTGGGCCGGAGCCGCGGCTGGCGATCAGGTTGAATTTACCGTCACAACCCGGCACCGGCAGGATCTCGATCTGGAAGCCAAGAGGTTCGAGCCAGCCGCTGAGGTGTTCGATCACCTGCTGGTTGCCCATATCCCACTCGGGGTTGACGCTGCTGACCGAGGGGGCTGCGATCAGCGCCCGGGCCAATTCGATGAATTTGGGTGTGGTCATGGGTTGATTCTGGAAGGCCAGTCCCACGCATGCAAGCCAAAAAGGTATGCTTTGCTCTTTTGCATAGGGAGAGCGGGGCATGCGGATGCACTACGAAGAGATTGAGCTGAGCACCGGCACAGGGGTGGCACTGCACGATATCACGCTGCAGTTGCAGGATCTGTTGGCGCGCCAGGGCCTGCAAAATGGCTTTCTGCTGGTGTCGAGCCAGCACACCACCACCGCGCTCACTATCAACGAAAACGAGTCGCGCCTGCTCGATGATCTGCGGCTGTTTCTGCATCGTCTCGCGCCGCCGGGGGATGCCTATCTGCACAATGACATCCATCTGCGCGATTGCCCGCCGGGTGAGCCAAAGAATGCCCATGCCCATCTCGGTGCGATGATGCTCGGCTCCAGCGAGGCGATCCCGGTGGAGCAGGGTCAGCTGGTGCTGGGGGAGTGGCAATCGCTGATGCTGGTGGAACTGGATGGTCCGCGGGAACGCAGAGTGGCGGTGCGGCTGGTGGGAGAGTGATCCCGATGTTGGATTGGCGCGATGCCGACGCCTATAGGTTTGCGACTGAACTCGATGCCGGCGGCTGGGCCTGGGAGTTCCTGCGCCGCAACCCTGACTATCAACAGGAGTGGCAGGCGTTCATCACTACCTGGCGGGCGCTGGAAGCAGAATATGGGCGGGCGCCGAACCGCGATTTCTGTGCCTGGAAGCTCGATCCACGCGCCTGGCTGGCGGCGGCTGAGTGTGAGGAGGGCGACTGCCGTATCGACGGCGACAAGGTGTTGATCGAGTGCGCCTGGGCGCCCGTTGGGGTTTCTATAAATTCCCGCCGGATCCGGCGGCCGACGCGGTGGTGCAGCAGGAGCGGCTCGCCTGGAGGGCGGTCGAACTGCCCACTCACCTGCAGTCAGCAGATGAGCGACCGGACTCGGGTCAGGTGGCGCTGGTGTTCGATCTGCAGCTGCCGCTGGCCGCTCAGCTCGAGCAGGCCAAACGTCTGCTGCAGATCGAACAGCGCCGGCAGATCAAAAAAGCAAGCCTGTTGCCGCCACGTATCGCCGCCCATGGTCCTCGTTTGACCCGGATGCTGCAGCTGCTCGACGGGGCTCAGGCAGGTGCGGAGCCATCCCGCATGGTGCAGGTTCTTGGCTTTGATTCCGTAGAGGCGTTGGATCACGCCCTGGAGGAGGCGAAGCAGCTCCGCGACGGCGGCTATCGTCGCCTGCTACTGCTCGATTGAGCTAGGCCCTTGCGTAGTGGACAACTCTCTGTTTTGCTATGGATAAGCCTCCGCGACGCTACTGATCAGATAAATCAAAGAAGGATCTCAATGCCATGCGGCAGTTTATCCGTCACCCGTCGACTATCCCGATCCATTACCAGCTGCAAGAGGTGGTGGGGGACAGCAAGGAGTATCTGCGCAATATCAGCGAGGGGGGCTCTGTTTCATCTCGCACTCAAAGGTTGAACTCGGTGTGATGATCGACATCAGTATTCCGCTGGTCGACCCGCGCTTCCATGCTGCCGGTATGGTCGTCTGGTGTCACGAGAAACCGGGGGGCTTTGAGGTGGGTGTGCATTTTGACAATCCGCGGGTTGAATTCGCGGTACGCATGGTGGAGCAGGTCTGTCAGATCGAGCAGTATAAACAGCAGATACTCGAGCAGGATGGACGGAAACTTTCCGGTGAGGAGGCGGCAATGGAGTGGATCGAGAACTTCGCCGACCGCTTTCCTCGCTGAGTTTGAGATTTACTGACCCGACCTTAACGAATATGGAGGCGAGCTGTCGCGTATGAAGCCGTTTCCCTTTGCACTGGCCCAGGGTGAGAATCTAGAGGATCTGCTCGACTCCTGTCTGGCGCAGCTCGGCTCGCTGCCAGCGGATGCCAATCTGGGCTTTCTCTACGCCACCGACCAGCTGGCGCGACAACTGGCGGATCTGGTTTCGGCGCTGCGCCAGGCCTATCCGCGGGTGCACTGGGTCGGCACCTTGGGGGGTGGTATCTGCGCCGGCAGCCAGGAGATCTACGAAACCGCGGCGGTGGCGGTGATGGTCGGTAGCTTCCCAGTCGCCAATTTTGGTCTGCTCAGAGAGACCCCGCGGGGGCCAGTCAGCCGGATGGATCCCCCCGCATGGTTGCTTGATGCTGAGCCGCTGTTCGCTCTGCTGCACGCCGATCCCTCTAACCCCGAGACCGCCGTCTGGCTGCAGACGCTGGCGCAGCATCCTGATCGCCCCTTCATCAATGGCGGTATCACCTCTTCGCAAGGGGCACAGCTGCAGGTCTTCGACGGGGTGATCAGTGGTGGTATCTCCGGGGTGCTGTTTGGCAGCGAAGTGGAACTGATCACCGACCACACTCAGGGCTGTTCGCCGATCGGGCCGGTGCATCAGTTGAGCCACAGCGATGAGAATCTGCTGATTAGCATCGATGAGCGTCCAGCGCTGGAGGTGATGCGCGAGGAGATGGGTGAGGTGCTGTCACGGGATCTGCAGCGGGCCGGCGGCTATATTTTTGCCGCCCTGCCGATCAGCGGCTCCGACAGCGGCGACTATCTGGTGCGCAATTTGATCGGGGTCGATGAGGTGAGCGGCGTGATTGCGGTGGGTGATTACCTGCAGGATCAGCAGCACATCATGTTCTGCCGGCGCGACGGCAACAGTGCGCGTCAGGATATGCAGCGCATGCTTGACCGGCTGAAGCGGCGGCTCATCGGGCGGCAGATCCGTGGCGGTATCTATGTCTCCTGCCTGGGGCGCGGGCGCTACCAGTTTGGCCCCGGTTCGGAGGAGCTTGGGATGATCAGCGCGAGCCTTGGGCCGTTCCCACTGGTGGGCTTCTTTGCCAATGGCGAACTCTACAACGGGCGAATCTACGGTTATACCGGGGTGCTGACACTGTTTCTGTGAGGCTCCCTCAGTGGATGCGAGGTGGTTGATGTTAAAAAGTTTCTGGCTGCTGGGTGGGCTTCTGCTGCTGGCCGCCTGCTCTGAAAACGATACGATGCAAGTGGAGTATTTCGGCTACCAGGATTGCAAACGCAAGCTGGCGGCGAAGTATGAAAAACAGGGTAGCCAGCCGGCGGCAGCAGATATGAAGGCGAAGGCCGAGTGCAAGAGGCAGTTCAAGCGCTAGCGGCTCAGAAGCCAGCCATTTGGATGACATGATAGGCGGGTTGTTCATAGGGGTGGGTTCGTAGCAGCTCATCGATCACAGCCTTAATTCGTTCTTCGGCACAGATCATCTCCACCTTGTATTCAATTAGTTGCTCGGTCCTGCCTGTTTCCCCAACGAATGGGCGGCTGCCCGCCAATGGCCGGAACTGGCCGCGCCCCTCAGTCTCCCAGGCGCAACGGTCGTAGCCGGCAAGGCGCCCGGCACCCTTGTCGAACAGTGCCTGCTTGAGGCTTTCCAAGTGGCTCTCGGGGACATAGAAGGCGAGCAGGTACATAGGGTCGATCTCCAGAGCAATGTCTTTTCGCAGTATATCGGCAGGTGCCGGTACGGCAATCGGTCGATGCGGAAATCCTCTGCCATCTCCTGTGTTTCTTCCGGTGCAAATTCCCTAAGATTGTGAAACTTCTGTATGAATCGAGAGGCCAGCCAGAGCGATGTCCGCCCGCGCAGCAAAAACCGTGCAACCCGCCAGCCAGGCGGTGCTGAAAAAACACTATCTCACCGGTCTGCGGCAGCGCTTCAAGTGGGAGATCAATCGCATGACCAGCGGCGCCATGGGGGAGTTGCTGGCGGAGCGGCCCGATGCGGCCAATCTCAGCTTCCTGATGAGCTACCTCTATGGTTACCACTGGCTACGGCACAATGTTCATCCCAGCTATCTGGCTGATCTGCTGGTTCCGTTTCGTCGCTCTCGTGGCTTTCTGATGGATCTGCTGCTGGAGTCTGAAGATGCCGAGGCCTTTGTCCGGGGCTATATCGACCACTGGTTGCAGGCGCCTGCCGATGCGCCGGTACAGCGGGCGCAGCTGCTGGCGTTGCTGGAGTCTGCTGATGGTGATCCGGAGCGGTTGACCGCGCGGGTGGTGCGGCTCTGGCAGGGGCTGGGGTTGTTAACGGAGAGCTACAAGCTCGCCTACAGTGGTCTGGCGCGAGAGGAGCGGCAGCGCTATGGCGAGATGCTGAATGAGGCGGATCGTGAGCGGTTGGCACTGCTGGATGGGCTGCCCGATCCAGGTGGTGAGACGCGTTTTGCCAAGCTGGGGCTGATCCCGGCGATGGGCTGCCCACAGACCTGTCGCCACTGCATGTTCATCTGGCGGCCACCGGTGAAGCAGCAGCTGGAACCGCAGTCGCTCTACCAACTGGTGGATGGTCTGACCGAGAGTGTGCTCTTCACCGGTGGCGATCTGACCCGTCATCTCGACCATTTCTATGCGGCGATCCGCAGTATGCGTCATATCCGCCAGTTTGCGATCCTGCTCAATGGCGACTTCGCGGACAACCGGGCAAGTACCGAACGGGTGTTCAAAGCGATGCAGCGAGCCCTGAAGGATCGCCCCGTCCATTGGCCCGATGCGAGTCTGCTGCTGCAGATCAGCTTCGACGAATTTCATCAGGAGGTGGTGGTCGACAAGCGGGGGGCGCTGAAGGAGCGTATCCCGGTGGCGAAGATCGCCAATATCGTCGAGACCGCACCCCACTTCAAACGGATCCAGCTCTGTCTGCTGCATAAGCAGACCAGCCTCAACTTCTCCATGGAGCTATTTCAGAAAGGGGTGTTCGGGCGTCTGCTTGAGGAGTTGAGGGAGCGGGGGCAGCAGGTGCAGCTGCTCTCTTCGGCGCCGTCGCCGCGGCTCAAGCGCAATCCGTTGGATAGCAGCCAGCAGGGGCAGCTGATCAAGGATGCGAGTTTTGTTTTGGCCCGTCATCCACAGCGCCCGATCTTGCTCACCAGCTCGACCATCGATGCCTATGGCCGGGCGGAACTGCTGGAGGCGGGGGAGTTCGTGAAGGAGCATGATCTGCTGCAGCAGGTATTGCAGAGTGGCCCACCGCCGGGGGAGAGCTTCGATACCGATCTGATGTTCTGGTTCAATGGCTGGGTGACCCTGTTCAACGCGGTGCACATCAGTCTGGGGAATCTGCAGCAAGAGGGGGCGGAACGGATTCTGGCGCGTCATCGGAAGGATCCGCTCAGCGCTGCGCTGCAGCGTTTCGACCGACGGCTGCTGGAGTACTACGCTGAGATCCGTGATGATCTGCAGCCGCTAATCGACAAGGCGACCGGGCCGCACCATCTGTTCCACATGCTCACCGAGCAGGCTGAGGCGCGGCTGCATCTGACGCGGCGGTTGCTCGGGCATTAATCGGTTAGCCAATCCAACGCTGCCGGCGGGCATGGCCCGCCCTACGTGGCTAAATATTGCCTATAGGGCGTCCCGTGGGCGCCAAATCTGAGGGCTCAATGGGTGTGGGGTGTGACACCTGCCGCGCTGAGGAACTTGCGCAGGTTGCGCACACTCTCCTTGGTCAGGGCGGCGCTGTGGTGGGGGCGGTGCAGGGTCTCTTCCAGGCCGTTGAGCAGCACCCGCAGGCGGGCGCCGTGGGACTCTTCCAGCTCGGCCCCTGCTGCCTTCAATAGCGATTCGATCTCACGCCAGTGGATATTGGCGCTGACTGGATCGTGGAAGATGGCCGCGAGGGTGTGTTGCTGTTTGTGATTCATGATGGGAGAGGCTATTTGAAGAGATCCTCAGCCGCGTTGAGCAGGGCCTCTGCTGAAGCGGCTGTCGTTGTGGCGGCCTCGCGGTCGGCAGGCTTGAAGTAGTCGCAAAAGTTGGCCCGTTCTTTCTCCGTCACCTGCTCTGCGATCGGTTCCAGGCAATCATTGTGTCGGCCGGGTGTGTAGAAGCGGCAGTTTTTGCAAACGTGGGTGTAGCGGTTGCATGCTGGACAGGTGGATTCCCGCCGGTAATCCAAAGCCTGTAAGGGCTGGTTGCAGTGCCAACAGTTTCCGGAGGCTTCGCTATCCATCGCTATGCGCCGATAGATGCGGCTTGTTTCGCTTCCGGCGGGCGATGCCGAGCCCGGCAATGCCCAGACTGAACAGCAATATCGCAGAAGGTTCCGCCGCCGGTGTGGGGGGGGGCACGATCGGATCGTGGCCAGTGAGCAGAAAATAAGTGTCGTTGGTGGGAACGGTGTAGCCGCCGGAGGTGCCAATCTCGTCGCCGATCATACCGTCCAGGCCGACCGTGCCGATCCGGGTCCAGTGCATGGCGAACTGGGCGGGATCGGCCTGCAGCGCGATCCAGTAGTCACCGGGGCCGAGCAGCCAGTCACTGAGGGTGAGCGAGTAGCTGCGCTGAATGTCGCTGCCAAAGATGCCGGTGATCTCGATCAAGTCAATAGCGAAGGTGCCGCGAAACAGCTCAGTGCCGACACTGCCGGTAGCGTTGTTGTAGAGGGCAACCTGAACGGTTGGTGTCAGGGTCGATGCCTTGGTGATGGCGTTGAAGGTGAGTCCGTCCAGCAGGGTCTCGCTGCCGACGCTGAAGTCCATTGCGACAAACTTGTCGAGGAAAGAGAAGGTGTTGTCGCCAACGCTCCCTAGTTCCGCAGTGGAGCCGTTTTCATGCACCACATAGGCGTTTGCCTGAAGGCTCGCCAGGATCAGGGGGAGGAGTGCTAATGCCGCGATTTTTTTCATATTTTTATCTGTCCGTGTGCACTGTTCAGCTCAAACAGGATGCCTGTTCCTAAGGAACGAGACGATTTTGCGCCATGGATATTGTAGTGCAAAAGTGATCGACAGAGGATGAGTTTTTTAGGTCTGCTGTGTTGGGGGGCTGGCGTATAGGTTATGCTGGCGGTGCGTGAAGAATAAGATTCCTGTATCAATGGATGGAGCCGACGATGAAGATGAGATCCATTTTGTTCCCAGTGAGCGGTGTTACCTTGGGCCTGCTGATTATGGTAGCGCCCGTTGCAGCCGATTATTTCAAGTGTGTGGAGTCGGGCAGTTGTAGTGGACCGGTACTGTTGGATTCAACCAGCTGTCTGCAGGGGCGGGACTACCACATCAACATCAATGACCCAGGTAGTAGTGTGGTGGTGCTCTCGATTCATGGTGGCCGCATCGAGGCCAAGACCAGCCAGATCGCTCAGGCGCTAGCCGACCGTTATAGCTGGAGCCACTACGGATTTCAGGGGCACGGCCAGGCTGCCTGCCTCGATGGGCTGAGTAACTACCGCCGATTGCATATCACCTCCAGCCATTTTGATGAGACGAATGCCATTGCTCTGGTGGCAAGCCGCAGCCACAGCGTTGCCATCCACGGCTATAGCAGTCGTCGTGGTTACCCCACAGGCACCATCTGTGTGGGAGGGAGAAACAGCGCCCAGCGGGCCGCCTTTATCGACTATATCGAACAGAATCGGAGTGTTTTCGGTGAATATGAGCTGATTCCGGTGGATGCGACCAAGGCTGGTACAGGGGAGAGCTGTGACGGGTTGTCGGGACGTTCTCGTCGCAATATCGTCAACAAGAATGCCAGCGGCATGGGGCTCCAGATCGAGTTGCACAAGACCATGCGTTACGATCTGGTAGATCCGGAGCCGGAGTACGATGCACTGCGGGAGCTGTTTTATGGCGCGGTGCATCATGCCATAGCAAACGGCTAGGAGGCTGTGCCTTACCGCATCCTATGCTGTCTGAAAGAGTGAGCCAGGCATTCAGAGTGAAGTTAGCTTAATCTCGATGCGGCGGTTGTGGCTCAGTGCTTCCGGTGTGTCCCCTGTGTCGATAGGGTGGAACTCGCCGAAGCCGGCGGCGGTGAGGCGTCGCTGGGGGATGCCCTGGCTGGCCAGGTAGCGCACCACTGAGACTGCCCGTGCTGAGGAGAGCTCCCAGTTGGAGGGGAACTGCTCGGTGTGGATCGGTAGCCGGTCGGTGTGGCCGTCGATCCGTAGGATCCAGTTGATCTCTTTGGGGATGCGGGTTGCCACCTGCTTCAATGTGACCGCCAGTTTGGTCAGCTCCGCCTTGCCCTTGGCGCCCAGCCTGGCGGAGCCGGAGGCGAACAGCAGTTCCGATTGGAACAGGAAGCGGTCACCGACGATGCGCACCGCCGGGTTGTCGCCAAGTAGTGTGCGTAGTCGGCCGAAGAATTCCGAGCGATACTGCTCGAGTTGGTTGACCTGCCTCGCCAGTTCAATATTGAGTCGTTCGCCGAGACGTTTGATCTCGTTCTGCTGCGTCGTCTTCTCCTGTTCCGACAGCTTCAGTGCTGCGCTGATCTCCTGCAACTGGCTGCGCAGCAGGCCAATCTTCTGGCTCAGCGCGGCCACCTCGATCTGTGCCTCTTCGCTCAGCCGGCGCTCTTTGTTGATCGCCTCACGCTGCAGGCCAACTAGGGTGTTGAGGGCCTGGATGTTGATCTCTTTGTGTTGCAGCTGCTGTTGGGCCAGCAGGGTGCGCTCCTGCTGATCCGCCAGTTCCGCCTGCAGTGATTGGCCGCGATCGCGCAGCTGGCCCAACGCTTCGTCTTTCTGTTGTAGGTTGCTGGCGAGTTGGCCGACCTCCTGTTCGAGCTTTTGGCGCATCGCCTGCAGGGTGGCGATGTCCTGCTGCAGACTGGCGATGTTGAGCAGCTGCTGTTCGATCTGTTTTTGGTCGGCCTCGCCCTGGGTAGTCAGCTGGCCGATCTGGCTGGAGAGCTGAAACTTTTCGTCGGTGAGTTCACTGATCATACCGGAGAGTTGGTTGACATCCTGCTCCAGGCTGGCGCGCTGGGTGCGTTCCAGCCCCAGGTCGTGGCTGAGGGCGGCGATCTGCTGGTTGAGGTTAGCCAGCTCGCTCTCCTGATTGCTGAGAATCTGCGACAGCAGAAACTGGGCGAAGGTGAAGATCAGGATGACGAAGATGACCAGGATCAGCAGCGCGGAGAGGGCGTCCACATAGCCCGGCCAGACGTTGATCTGGTGTCGTGAGCGGCGTGCGCTGGTGAACATGGCTAGCTTCCGTTAGCTGTGGTGTCGTCCTCAGCTACACCCTTTTCATAGTGCGCCAGCAGTTGTCGCATCAGCTGGCGATCGGTCCGCATCTCCTGAATCAATAGATCGAACTGATCCTGGCGCCCCACTGGAACCTCAGTGCTGCGGCTCGCCTCTTCACTTATCGCATCGGGATCATCGATCAGCTGGGTGACGCCGGAGAGCCACTCCTCCAGGCCGTTGAAGAAGCGGTTCTGAGCGTGGCCGGCCTGGATGTCGAGAAACCCCAGCACCAGCGATCCGCCAAGGCCGAACAGGGAGGAGCTGAAGGCGGTTCCCATGCCGTCAAGGGGTTTGCGCAGCCCGGTTTTGAGTTCAGTGAAGACGGCGGCGAAGTCGTTGTTGCCGACGTCGAGGGCGCCGATCACCTGGCCCACCGCGGAGATGGTGCCGAGCAGTCCCCAGAAGGTGCCAAGCAGGCCAAGGAAGATCAGCAGGCCGATCATGTAGCGGGAGATCTCGCGGGACTCATCGAGGCGTTCGCGGATGCCGCCCAGCACGGTACGCAGTGACAGGGCGGAGAGGCGGAAACGGTCTTTGCGCAGTCCGGAGAGGTGTTTGGCCAGCGGCTTGAGCAGGCGCGGTTCGTCAGCTACCGAAATGCCGGACTGACCGGTACGGAACAGCTTGATCCAGTTGATCTCGGTTTCCAGCACCAGCACCTGGCGGAGGGTGATGCCGATTCCCACTAGCAGCAGGCTGAGGATCAGGGTGTTGAAGCCCCAGTTGGCCATGAAGGCGGATTTTAGTGGCAGGAAGAGCAGGCCGCAGACGACGCTCACCACCGCCAGGTAGATCCCCATCCAGAACAGGGAATGACGCGGATTGATCATAACGGTCCTTCAGTTGATTCGATCCTGGGGTAGTGCACAGCATATATCCCTGGGACCAAGAGTTAAACAGCGGCTGTCTGCCTGGCGCGTAGCCGGCCAGACTGCTTGTTACTTGAAGGGGATAACCACATCCGTGTGACAGTTCAGCCGACGATAACCCGATTGCGTCCCTGTGCCTTGGCATTGTTCAGGTGACTGTCGGCCCGTCTGAACATGCCATCTGATTTCTCGTCACTGGGTGAGTAGAGGGTGGCGCCAATACTCAATGTCACCCCGATTGATTCGAGATCGGTTTGTATCGGCGTTTCTGCCACCTTTGCGCGCAAACGTTCGGCAAGCTGGCCGACCTCCGCGATATTGTCGGCGTGGATCAGTGCGCCAAACTCCTCGCCTCCCCAGCGAAATACGGTATCTCCACCGCGCATCATGGCTTGCAGCATTTGTGCTACTGATTTCAGTACCAGATCACCGATGCTGTGGCCGTAGCGGTCGTTGATGGTCTTGAAGTTGTCGAGATCCATGAACAATAGGCCAAAGCCGGAGTTGTGGCGTTGCGAATGGGAGATCCGGCGGGCGAGCTCGCGATCAAACATGCGGCGATTGCCCAGGCGGGTCAGATTGTCTTCCACTGCCAGCTGGTAAACCTCCTGTTCGATGCAGTTGCCCAGAATCGTTGCCATCTCTTCCGAGGCCGCTTCAAGATCCATTAGATAGTGGCTGATATCCTGTGGTTGCTGGTTTTTTGCCTTGTCGAGGATGATCGCCATCAGATGGTGAAGGCGTTCGTGGGCCGCCAGCAGTCCTTCTTGAACATCCTCCGGAAATCGCCTGATGCCGCCTTTGTCGAGCCAGCGCCCTAACTCGCATTCGTGCGGGCTGATTGGCACTTCCTCCTGCTGCAGTGGTTCGCCAAGGGCCAGCGAATAGGCGCGCACCTTCCAGCGATAGTGGGCGATATAGGCCTTTACGATATCGTCCTGATCTATGTTGCCCAGAACGCTGCAGCTGCGGCTGATGCGGTTGATATCCTGTTGCGCAGCTTGGCGTAGCTTCTCCAGGGTGTGTTCCAGGTGGGCAACGGTTGCTTGGATCGATTGTGAGAGGTCGACGACTCGACAGAGCGAGCGGGCCAGATCCATCTGCTGCCAGGATTCGGCCAAGTGGATAAAAAACTGCCGGATCTGGCTGAGTGAACCGATGGCCTGGGATGGAGCGATGCCCTGTGCCAGCCAGTACAGCGCCTGTTGATATTGAGTGGCGTAAAAGGTTTGGTCGTATCTAGCGCAGACAAATGACTCGAAATAGCCGTCCATCAGGAGTTCAGGGCTATTCTCAGAGCAGCTGGTTTTTGTGTGCAGCCAGCTGGTGAATTCCGGGGTCCACTCGGTCAAGGCTTTCAGCAGCGGTTCTTTATGTTGAGCGATGATATTTTCATCCAGCCTGGAGAGTTCCACTAGTTCACTCAGTTGCTCAATGGATGTCATAGATCGTTCCTCTGATCGCTTCGGGTAACCCCCAGCTAACGTGAGGTATTTAAATGGCATCCATAATACCTACTGGATCGCTAAAAAAATGCTGGTAGTTGCCTTTGGATGTCTAGGGTTGTTCCCTATTTTAATTCGTGGAATATCCCGTCCCCCCCTTACTCTTGCCGTTGCCACACATCTCTGCAACGGTTGTTGGAGCAGTCGTAGTCGCGCCGCCGTTCTCCAGTGAACTTGATGGATATTGATATTTTTCAATGCCGATGCCGCGACAATTCCTTACCATTTTCGTCAACTATTAAATCGCGCTGACTCGCATGGCGGAGGATTGGATATGTCACAGCAAGAGAGACTGGAGAACCTGCCGATCTCATTTTTTTCCATGGTGATGGGAATGGCGGGACTGACGATTGCTTGGCAGAAGGCGCAGCATGTCTGGCAGTGGGAACTGCAGATCAACCCCTGGTTGGTGGGACTCACTAGTGGCTTGTTTCTGGTGCTGCTGGTGCTCTACGGCGCCAAACTGATCCGTCACCGCAAGGCAGTTCTGGCGGAGCTGAAAAATCCGGTAAAGCTGAATTTTTTTCCGGCGGTCTCCATCAGTCTGTTGCTGTTGTCGGTCTGTTTCCTGATGGTCAGCGAAGATATCAGCCGCCTATTGTGGATGACCGGCACGGCGTTGCACCTGCTCTTCACTCTCTATGTGGTGAATGTCTGGATTCACCATGAGCATTTTGAGGTGCATCATCTGAATCCGGCCTGGTTTATTCCGGCGGTGGGTAATGTGCTGGTGCCGGTGGCGGGTATGCCTCTCGGTTACGTGGATGTCTCCTGGTTCTTCTTCAGTGTCGGACTGTTGTTCTGGATGATCCTCCTGACGATCATTTTCTATCGCATCCTGTTTCATGACCCGCTACCGGCCAAGCTGATGCCGACCCTGTTTATCCTGATTGCACCGCCGGCGGTGGGTTTCGTGGCCTACATGAAACTGACCGGGGAGCTGGACAGCTTTGCCCGCATCCTCTACTACAGCGGCCTATTCCTGACGCTGTTGCTGTTTACCCAGGTGGGGCGTTTCACTCGGCTGCAGTTTTTTCTTAGCTTGGTGGGCCTATTCCTTTCCGGTGGCGGCGATCACTATCGCCAGCCTGCTGATGCATGAGCTGACCAACAGCATGATTTACCTCTATATCGGCAGCGGCCTGCTGTTGCTGCTGACCCTGATTGTCGGCCTGTTGTTGGTGCGTACCAGCCGGGCGGTGAGGATGAAAAAAATCTGTGTGCCGGAGTAGTGAAAATGCTTGCCAAGGGTTGAGCCTTTTCAATGTTCCTGGAGCCCTCTCCGGCGCCGTACACGGGCGTACAGATGCCGCGATTGCAGGATGCAATGAAACGTTCCATCCCCTTTGGTTACACGACGGCATGGATGCACCCCAAAGGAAGTGCCCTTGGGGTACAGGAGGTAGAGCGATGCTTGGAGCCAAAGTCGAGAGCAATGCATGGAGCCATTACCGAAGTAAAAATCGCATTTTTGCGCAGTAATCTGAATAGCTAAATCTCAGGAGTAGTAACATGAGAAAAACCATACTTACCCTCGCAAGCATTGTTTTGGCTGCCGGTGCCAGTGCCCTATGGGCTGCCCCCGAACCGGAAGACCCGACGAAACAGACTCCCTGGCACCTCTACGTCGATTCCGTGGAGGCGAATGCGATGAAGCAGAAACAGGGCGATCAGGTGCTGTTCGTCGATGTGCGTGATCCGGTGGAGATCATGTTCACCGGTTTTACTGATGTGGTGGATATCAATATCCCCTACAAGCTCGCCAACCGAAGCAAAAAGAACCCAAAGAAACCGGTCTTTTTGATGGAGACGAATGTCAATTTTGAGAAGCAGGTTGCCGCGGCGCTCGAGGCCCGAGGCCTGAGCAAGGAGGCGCCGGTGATCCTCATGTGCCGTTCCGGCGGCACTCGGGGCGCGCCCAGCGCCAAGATGCTGTGGGGCAAGGGTTACACGCAGGTCTATGTGGTCACCGATGGTTTTGAAGGTGGCAAGATCAAGTCGGGCGAGCGAAAAAACTGGCGTCTGAAAAACGGTTGGAAGAATGCTGGCCTACCCTGGTCCTACAAGCTCAATATGGAAAAGATGTACATGCCTTAGGGCGATTCATAATGGGTGGTCTGCTGGAGAATCAGGCACCTAAAAAAACCGTGCAATAGTGGGGAGAAGTCGGGGTGTTGGGCGATGTTGTTGTGAGTAGTGCCGGACAGCTGCACAGCTTCTACCCTGGCCGTCTTGAGGGCGGTAATCAGGGCCTGGGTGTTCACCGCTGGGACCACCTCATCCCGCTCGGCGTAGAGGATCAGGGTATCGGCGGTAATTGCCTCGGCCTTGTCGCTGGAGAGATAGCGATCCTTCAGCAGTAGCCGTACCGGAAACAGCGGGTAGGCGCGGGCGGCAACACTCTCCACGCTGTCGAAGGGGGTGATCAGCCCCAGTCTGGTGATCGGGCGTCGACTGGCGAGGTGGATGGCGATGGCGCTGCCGAGGCTGCGTCCCAGCAGTGAGATCTGGCGGTGTTTGGGCTGGATCTGGTCGTAGATCGCCTCGGAATCGGCGAGCAGGGCTGCCTCGGATGGACGACCTGGGTTGTTGCCATAGCCCCGGTAGGGGATCAGGTAGAGGCTCTTTCCGGCAAGGATCGNCTGAACTGGTCGATGTTGTATTCGATGTGTTCAGCGTTGCCGCCGAAGTAGAGGATCGCCTCGTCAGCTCCCGGGTTGATCAACCAGCCGTGCAGCGTCAGACCGTTGACCTCAATGGTGTAATTGGTCGGCACGGCGGCCGGTGAGGTTGCCCCGGTAAAGTAGAGCAGGGTGCGCTGATTGAGGTAGAGGTAGCCGGTAAGCAGAAGGTAGGCGGCTGCCAGCAATGCCAGAAGCTGTTTCATCGGAATAGGGCCGTTGCCGGTGATGCGGGGAAACCCAGGGGAGG
>NZ_AFOC01000064.1:0-22221 GCF_000224455.1 endosymbiont of Riftia pachyptila (vent Ph05) | reverse complement strand
CGTTGGATGAGTCGGAGAGATAGCCGATGAGCCAGCAGAGCCCAGCTGAAAATCGCTCCCATATCTGGTTGCAACGCCTGAAAGAGTACGAAAAGCGTCTGGGCGACAGTCGTGGTCTGGTGGTGGAGGGGCGGCTCACCCGCATGGTGGGGTTGACCCTGGAGGCAGTGGGTTGCCGCGCCGCGATTGGCGGCCAGTGCGAGGTGGTCAGCGCCAGTGGTGTACACATCGAGGCGGAGGTGGTGGGGTTCGGTGAGGAGAGTCTCTATTTGATGCCCACCGGCGATATCCGCGGACTGGAGCAGGACGCCCGGGTCATCCCCACCGGGCGGGTCTGTGAGGCGGTGGTGGGCGATCATCTGCTGGGGCGGGTCATCGACGGCGCCGGCAAGCCACTGGATGGCAAGGGGCCGCTGCGCAGCGATGAACGTCGTCCGCTTACCGGCGAGACCTTCAACCCGCTGGCCAGGACGCCGATCCGCGAGCCCCTCGACGTGGGGGTGCGGGCGATCAACGCCCTGCTCAGCGTTGGCCGTGGTCAGCGCCTCGGATTGTTTGCCGGTTCCGGCGTTGGCAAGAGCGTGCTGCTCGGCATGATGACCCGCTACACCAACGCCGATGTCACCGTGGTCGGTCTGATCGGTGAGCGCGGCCGCGAGGTGAAGGAGTTTGTTGAGAACATCCTCGGTGAGGAGGGGATGAAGCGTGCAGTGGTAGTGGCGGTGCCGGCGGACAATCCGCCGCTGCGGCGTCTGCATGGCGCGATGCTCGCCACCAGCATCGCCGAGTACTTCCGCGAGCAGGGCAAACATGTGCTGCTGTTGATGGATTCACTGACCCGCTTTGCCCAGGCGCAGCGGGAGATCGCTCTGGCGATCCACGAACCCCCGGCAACCAAAGGCTACCCGCCTTCGGTCTTCGCCAAGCTGCCGCAACTGGTGGAGCGCGCGGGCAACGGCGATACCGGCAGTGGTTCGATCACCGCCTTCTACACCGTGCTGGCGGAGGGGGATGACCAGAACGACCCGATCGCCGACGCGGCGCGGGCGATCCTTGATGGACACATCGTGCTGTCGCGCCGCCTGGCGGATGCGGGGCACTATCCGGCCATTCGATATCGAGGCCTCAATCAGCCGGGCGATGAACGACATCACCAGTTATGGTCATCAGGATGCGGCGAGATCATTTAAGCATCTCTACTCCCTCTATCAGCAGAATCGTGATCTGGTCAGTGTCGGTGCCTATGAGGCGGGTAGCAATGAGCAGATCGACATGGCAATTGCGGCGATGCCCGCACTCAACGATTTCCTGCGTCAGGATATGTACACCCCAGTCAATCTGGAAGAGAGCCTGGAGGGTTTGGCGGCGCTGTTTCCTCCAGAGCAGGATGGGAACAATGATCTGATCGCGGGGCTGGAGCAGCAGCAACCAGGGTCAGAGACCCCTTAAGTAGTGAGGTAGGATGTCATGTCTCCATCAAAGCGACTCAAACCGGTACAGCGAGTGGCCCACTCCCGTGAGCAGGTGGCGGCCCGTAATCTTGGTATCTCACGTAAGGTCTTGCAGGAGCAGCAGAACAAGCTGGAGCAGCTACGCCACTACCACCAGGACTACCTGCAGCGCTTTGAGCAGGCCGCGCGCAACGGTATTGCGGCTGCGCAGATGCAGGAGTATCGCGCGTTTATCGCCAAGCTGGATGAGGCGATCCGCCGGCAGGAGTCGGTGGTTGCCGCTAGTCAGTCTGAGCACACAGCGAAAAAGAGCCACTGGAGAGAGAAACACAGCCGCACCCAGGCGTTGAATAAGGCGATCGACCGCTATCAGATTGCTGAGAGCAAGAACGAGGCGCGTAGTGAGCAGAAAGAGAGCGACGAGCTGAGTCAGCGCCTTGGCCGTGAGGAGTGAGGCGCCTGGGCTGATTACTTCAAGCCCTGCTGCCCTCCCGCAACTCATCCTCCTCCATAGGGGTGCCGTTTGGCGAACTCAGTTCAAACTGGTTGATCATGCGCCGCAGGCGCGGGCGGGAGATGCCGAGGATCTCGCAGGCCCGCCCCTTGTGCCAGTTGTTGGCGTCAAGCACCCGCTGGATATGGGCCTTCTCCATCTCCTCCAGACTCCACCGCTCCAGCGGTTTGCCGCTGGCTTGTGGTAGGGGCGGGTTCAGCTCCGCCTGTTGGCAGATATAGTCGGGTAGCAGATCGCGGGTGAGTTTGTCGCCGGGGGAGAGCGCCACGCACTTCATCAACAGATTCTCCAGTTCACGCACATTGCCGGGCCAATGGTAGGCCTGCAGGCAGTCGAGCACCTCTTTGGTGATGTGCGAGACGTTGCGCCGCAACTCTTTGTTGATGCGCGCCAGCAGGGTCTGGATCAGGTCCATCAGATCCTCCTTGCGCTCGCGCAGTGGCGGCAGATGGATGTTGATCACCTGCAGCCGGTAGAAGAGATCCTCCCGGAAGTTGCCGCGCTGCACCTGCTCAGAGAGATCGAGATTGGTGGCGGTGATCACCCGTGCATTGGTGGTCTGGGGCTGCTTGGCGCCGAGTGGGGTGAACTCCTTGTACTGTAGTACCCGCAACAGCTTGGCCTGCATCGAGGGGGAGAGCTCGCCGACCTCGTCGAGAAAGATGGTGCCGCCGCGGGCCAGTGCAAACTTACCCTCCTGGCGGGAGACTGCGCCGGTGAAGGCGCCCTTTTCATGACCGAACATCTCCGATTCGAGCAGGGTCTCCACTAGTGCGGCACAGTTGACGGCAACAAGCGGGCCGTCCGGAGAAGCGCTGGCGCGGTGGATGGCGCGAGCCACCAGCTCCTTGCCGGTACCAGAGGCGCCGGTGATCAGCACTGTGGCTGGGCTCTTCGCCACCAGCCCGATGGTCTTGAAGACCTCTTTCATGGCACGGCTGCGGCCGACCATGGTGAGCGGGTGGCCGCCCGGCTGGATGCTTTTTTCGGTATTGACCAGATCGTCGTTGTTATCGCTGTTGAGCTTGTCGATCGACGCCTCCAGCTCATCGATATCGATCGGTTTGTGGATGTAGTCGTCGGCGCCCTTCTGCATCGCCTCGATGGTGCTTTCCATATCGTGGAAGGCGGTGATCATGATGATGCGGGTGGTCGGCAGAGCCTGTCGGAATTCGGGCAGCCCTTCGAGCCCTGACTTGCCGGGCATGCGGATATCGAGGATCACCAGTTCAGGTGCCTTGTGCAGCACCTGTATCAGCCCCTCGTCGACGCTGTGCGCGATCCCGACCTGGTGTCCCTGGGTCTGCAGGTGCAGTTGCAGGGTACGGCAACTGGCGACGTCGTCATCCACAATGAGAATTTTGCTCATCTCTCCTCTTCCTCAAGCTGAGAATCTCCGGAGTGCTCCGGTGATTGAAACGAAGTGGGCAGGACAATTGATGCACAGGCGCCCTGCGGTTCGTTATTGTGCAGCATGATGCTGCCTTTATGTTGTTCGATAATGCGTTTGACGATCGCCAGGCCAAGACCGGTCCCCTGGGCGCGGGAGGTATAGAAGGGATCGAACAGCTTAGCTGCAATCTTCGGGTCGATACCGCAGCCGTTGTCACAGATATCGATGCGCAGGCCGGTACCACGTGGACCGAGTTCGATCATCACCTCGATGATGATCTGGGGTTTTTCTGCACAGGAGGTGGCTTGGGCGGCGTTGACGATTAGGTTGGAGAAGACCTGGCGCAGCTTGTTGGGGTCGGCGTAAACGGTGGGCATGCCCGGCTGATAAAAGGTGTGCAGGTCGACCTTGAAGGTGTCGATCTTCTTCTGCGCCAGACCGATGGCGGTGTCGATGATCTTCTCCACGCTCAGCCATTGGGGTTTGATGGCGTCGGGACGGGAGTAGGTCAGCATGTCGGAGAGGATCTCCTCCATGTAGCGGATCTGGTCGAGGGCGATCTGCCGCAGCTCGCTCTCCTTCGAATCATCGCTGTTGTCGCCCGATTGCTTGCCGAGGATCTGCAGGGTCATCTTCACCGATGAGAGCGGATTGCGCAGATCATGGGCGATCATGCTGGCCATCCGGCCCATTGCCGCCAGAGTCTGGGCGTGGGCCAGCTCCCGATTGCGTTCCGCCACCTCGGCCTCGAGACGCTTGCGCTCGGTGATGTCCTCCTTCACCGCCAGATAGTGGGTGATTTCGCCCGCAGCGTTGTGGATTGCGCTGATCGCAGCCGACTCCCAGTAGAGTTCGCCGTTTTTGCGCCGGTTGTGGAACTCACCACGCCACTCACCGCCGTCACTGATCGCATCCCACAGGGAGTGGTATTCGTCGGACGAGGTCTCACCAGACTTCAGTACGCTGGGATTCTGGCCCATCACCTCAGCGGCGGGGTAGCCGGTGACCTCGGTAAACTTGGGATTAACGTATTCGATCTCCCCCATGGGGTTGGTGATCATGACGATGCTGGGGCTCTGCTCTACCGCCTGGAAGAGTTTGTGCAGCTCCTCTTCGGCGTGGCGTTTTTCGGTAATGTCCTCGCCGATGCCGGTGACTCCGATCACCTCTCCCTCGGTGTTGTAGGAGAGGGTGTTGTTCCAGGCGATCAGCCGCAGTTCGCCGTTGCGGGTCTTGACCTGGGTCTCGGTCAGGGTGGGAAACTCCTGGGGGTCGCCCATCGCTGAGAGTACATCGGTGATCTGATCGGTGGCGTCTTTCGGCACAAACCGTTCGATCCAGCTGCTGCCGACCAGTTCATTCTGGTTCCAGCCAGTCAGTCCCAGAAAGTGCTTGTTGCAGAAACGGATGTGCCCCTGCCGATCGAGGGTGACGGCGGCCAGTTCGATGTTCTCCAGGGTGTGGCGGAAGCGCTTCTCATATTCGCTCTGCGCCTCGGCGCGCCGGTGCCTCAGATGGGAGTAGGCGAGCAGCGCTGAACCGAAACTGATCAGCAGGAACATCGCTAGATAGAGCGCCAGGTGCTGTCTTAAAAAGCCCGGCAGGCTGGAGTAGATATCGCTGGGGGGGATGCGGGAGATGATCTTCCAGATCCGGCTACTGGTAGATTGGAACTTCAGCGGCTGATCAAGCAGTGGCAGATCACTGCTGGCGGCGCTGTTGACCGGGTGTACGGTATGAAAGGTGAAGAGCCCCTCTGGGTTGGCAAACTGCCCCTGCTGCTGGCTGGAGATGATCCGCCAGGCGGCAGGGTAGCGCTTGCCAAAGGTGGTGTTGCGGCCCAGCATGAAACCCCAGGCGTCCTCCGGGTTGGGGCTGCTGAGCCAGTAGCCTTCCTGGTTGACCAGCTCGGTGTGGTCGGCGATGTTGGCCGCCGCGTGGGTGAAATTCTGGATCAGTCGCTCGCCCAGGTAGTTGAGCAGGATGATGCCGCGTTTGACGCCGTTACGGTCGAAGATCGGGGTGGCAAAGCGCATCATCGGTTTGAGCGGATACTCGATTTGCCCCCCCTCCACATTGAGATCGAGCGGTGAGATGTAGCTGGCCCCCTCCGACAGCTCAATGGCCTGCTGGAAGTAGTAGCGATTGCGTTTATTCTGCAGCTCTTCGTCGGGCAGGATGCGGGGATTACCGCCGTTGAAGTTGACCCTCACCACCTCCAGGCCGTTCTCGTCGAGGAAACGGATCTGGTCGTAGAGGCGTTTTTTCTCGGCGAACACCTGAAACTCAAGCCCGATCAGCCGGGCCAGCTGCTGTGGCGACATCTCGAACACATGCTGGCGCTGGATGTGCTCCACTAGAAAGCGCAGATCGCTCAGTACCGCGCTGATATCTGCATTGATCATGCGCCGAGCCAGCCCCACATTGAGGGTCTCGCTGGACTCCCGGCCGCTCCGTTCGGTGGCGTAGACCGTGTAGTAGTGCATCATTCCGACCACCACCAGCACTCCCAGTAGCGGTAGAAAAACCTGCAGAAACCCCTTAAACAGGCTTAGCCGGGAGAGCGTTCGCGGTGGCGGGGTTATCGGCATTCACGCTCCAGATGCCGGCGCAGGCGTTGTAGGTAGTCATCGAGGGGTTCATCACCCTCCCGCGGCACCAGAAAGGTGATGCGGGCGGCGATAATGTAGGGACGGCGGGACTCCTCCCCGGCGGGGGTGCGTTCGGTCAGCACCTGGCGCGCCAGCCGCAGGGTCTGGTCGGGATCCTCGCAGTGACGTGGCAGAGTGATGTTACGGGCATACCACTGGGCGCTGATCGAGATGCCGAGCAGGATCAGCAGCACCGCTAGGATCAGCCGCCAGAGTTTGAATTCGCCGGCCGGCTCGGATTGGGTCACAGGATCATTCATCGAGCTGCTCTCTTTCAGCCAACCGTGGCGGGCCGGTAGCTGAAGGCCTGGGCGCCGCTCTCTGATCGGCTGCTGTGGAGAATCTGCTGTGCCGTGACACTGCCTTGCACAATTCGGTCACGTACCGAGACACCGTCTAGATAGTT
Source organism: endosymbiont of Riftia pachyptila (vent Ph05) (assembly GCF_000224455.1). NCBI lineage: Bacteria > Pseudomonadati > Pseudomonadota > Gammaproteobacteria > endosymbiont of Riftia pachyptila. Next base: position 15,806 of record NZ_AFOC01000064.1, on the reverse strand, counting down.
GCCGACGAGGTGTAGGCCGGGGAGTGCCTCGACACGCGCTCTGATCTGTCGACTGCGCTGCAGATAGTCACCGTGGTAGAGCGGCAGGGCGCGCGGATGGTGCACCAGCCGCAGATAATCGGGCTCGCCGCGCAGACCGATCAAACGTCGCAGATCAGCTAGGGTATAGGTCAGCGCCTGTGCTTCGTTCCAGTTGCTTCGCTCAGGATGACGCGCCCCGCCGATGTAGCTGGTCAGCAGCACCTGGCCGCTCGGGGCACGTCCCGCGAACAGACTACTCATCCAGAGATTGCCGTTGAAACTCAGCCCCTCCCGGCGCGGCGTGAGGAAGCCGCTGCCGTCGAGCGGATGGCTGATCTGTTTACGGGCCAGGCCCAGATGGAGTACCGACAGCGGCGCGTATTCGATTGCATCCAGCAGCCGGGCGAGTCTCGCATCCTGCCCATCCAGCAGCCCGGCGGTAGCGTCGGCGGGGGTGGCGAGCACCAGCTGATCGACCTGGCGGCTCAGCTGCGCGCCGCTGCGGTCCGTGGCGCCGACCTGCCAGCCTGTGCCGCTCAGTTGCAGAGTGGTGGCACGGGTGCCAGACAGCCGTTTGATCAGTGGGTGGTTGGCCAGCTGTTCGACCAGTTTGCCCATGCCTCCCTGGAAGGAGAAAGCTTCGGCGCGGTTGGCACGCCGCCGATGCAGTAGTCGATTGATCAACATGCCGGCGGTGATGCTGCCGTAGCGTCGCTCCAGCGCGGTCATGCGCGGCAGCACGCTGGCGGCATTGGCCTGCTCCGGATCGGAGGCGAGGGTGCCGGCCACGTAGGGGTCCATCACCTTCTCGAGGATCTCGCTGCCGAAGCGACGGCGGATAAACTGGCTCACTGTCTCCTGCTCATCCCCGCCTCTGGCAACCAGCAGTTCGCTGGCCATGCGCAGCTTGCCGCGCCAGCTCCACAACGGTGAGGCGAGCAGTGCCGGCACCTGCATCGGCACCTCGCAGAGCCTGCCTCCCTGGACCACATAGCGGCGCATATCGCTGCCGCGGGAGCATTTTTGCTCGCTCAGTCCGGCAGCGTTGATCTGTTGGTCCACCTCGGCGCGGTAGTTCATCAGGATGCCGGCAGCGTTTTCCGTGAGATAGCCCGACTCCCGGTGGCTGCGGATCTTGCCGCCGAGGCGCTGGTCGGCCTCCCACAGCTCCACTGGAACGCCGCTGTCGGCCAGCCAACGGGCGGTGGAGAGACCGGAGATGCCGCCGCCGATGATCAGGATCTTCTGTTGGTTCACTCTTTCAGCTCCCGCTTCATCCGCTCGATCAGATCGTGGCCGAGGGTGCCGAGGCCACTGCCGTCGGGTGCCTGGTGGCCCTCCACGTAGTCGCGGATCTTGGAGAAACGCTGCTCCGCCTGGGGGTTGTCCTGCAGTCGTTTGACCTGTTGTTTGGCGACGGCGAAGGCGTCGAAGTCGAGGGATGTCATGCCCATGCCCTTCATCCGCATCACCGCCCGCATCATCGCCCGGTTGCGGTAGCGGGTCAGGTCGTTGCTGCCGATCACCGCCAGGCTATCGCGGCGGGCGCCGAACTCGGCGGCCTTCTTGATGCCTGCGCGGACGAATTCCGGCGCCGATTTGACTCGCGCCAGCGCCTCTGGCGACCACTCGACCCCGGCCAGCAGGGTGGCGGTCACCGCCTCCACATCCTGCAGTTCCACCTGTTGGGCGTGGCGGCGTTTCACCTCGCGTTCTGCTGCCGCCTCCATGGTGGGTTGCACAAACATTCTTACCTGGGGCGCCTTGTCGGCCAGCGCCTCGGCAAGATGCTGCTCTGCCGCCTCACTCCAGGGGAAAGCGCGTTTGGCTGCATCTTCCGATTCAAGCCGCTGTAATAGTTTGATGTTGACCTCAAACCGGCCCTCGCTGCGCGCCACATCCTCGNCCACCTGCTGTACGCCGGACTGCAGGAAGGGAGGCAGCTGGTCGAGATAGGCCTGGGCCTCGCCGGTCCAGGGTAGGGAGGGGGCCTCGGAGATCGATTTGGCGCCGGCCTCGGCAATCGAGGCGATGTTGGCGGGGCGGCCCGGCATGCCCTTCTTGAAGCGATTCTTCGCCAGGGTCGCCATGTGTGCCGGGGTGACCAAGGTTTCGCCTTGCTCCCGTACATAGGTCTCGGCGCGCTTGCGCACCATCTTGCGCAGAAAACCGGGCACCCGAGAGAGGCGCTGCTGCGCCTCTGGTGACCAGCGGATCTCATCGCTGAGCTGCGGGATCAGCGGCTGGATGATGCCGCCGCCTTCGGGACGATAGTCGCACCAGGGGTCGGCGTCCATCAGGCCGTTGCCCATCGCCACTGGGCGGGCGCGGCAGCCGCCGCAGAGCTTCTGGTATTCGCACTTGCCGCATTTGCCATGCAGCTGCGGGTTGCGTAGCTGCTGGAAGGTTGGTGATCTGTCCCAGATCTGCCAGAAACTTTCCTGGCGGATCGAGCCCTCTTCCGCCTCCAGGTAGGGACAGGCGGTGACCGCACCTTCGGGGGTGATGCGACAGTAGTGGATACCCGCCAGACAGCCGCCGCCCTCGTAGCCCTGGGCGCGGGTCAGCGGTGACTCCGGATCGTGCTGGTAGGCGATGCGTTTGTAGTGGGGGGCGCAGCGGGCGCGGAGCAGCAGATCCTTGTTTGCGTCCTGTGCCTCGACCAACTGCTGCAACACCTGTTCGTAGCGCTGTGGGGTGATGTCGGACATCGACTCACCGCGTCCGGTGCAGACCAGGAAGAAGATGTTGAGCACGTGGGCGCCGGCGGCTTTGGTGAAGTCGACCATCGACTGCACCTCGTCGGCGTTCTGCTCGGTCACGGAAAAGTGGACCTGAAATGGCAGGTCGGCCTGTCGGCAGAACTCCATGCCGGCCAGGGTTTTCTCCCAGCTGCCGGGACAGCCGCGGAAGCTGTCGTGGTGGTTTGGATCGAGGGAGTCGAGGCTGATACCCATGCCCATCGCGCCGGCCGCTTTGAGCGCGGCGACGCGCTTTTCGTTGAGTAGCACACCGTTGGTGCCGACTACCATCGCCAGGCCGAGCCCGTTGCCGTGGGCGACCAGCGCTTCCAGATCGCGGCGCAGCAACGGTTCACCGCCGGTGAGTACCACCATGGTGTCGTCGCCCCGCTCGCGGATCTGATCGAGCAGTGCCTTCACCTCGTCGGTGGTCAGCTCAGCCTCGCTGCCTGCCTCGCGGGTCGCTGCGTCCATGTAGCAGTGGGCGCAGGCGAGGTTGCAGCGGCGGGTGAGGTTGATGGCGATGAGAAACAGATCGTTCATCGCATTGGGCTCACTGATTACGGGAGTCGTTGGGATCGAGGTGGAACACGCCGCGTTCCGTCCAGACCTGCTTGACTGCATTTACCGCCCGCGTATCGACCCGTTCATATCCCTCGCGTCTGGCCCAGCCTTCGATCTCCTGCACCAGCATGCCGCGTACCATGTCGGGGGCGCGGGCGATGCGTTCGCGGGCTGTTTCGTCCCAGGGCATGCTTTCATTGACCTGGCTGGAGCCCTGCTTGAAGGTGGTCATTACCTGCTGGATGAAGTCGCTGTCGATCTGCTCAAGACCACGTTGCGTGGCGATGGTTTCGGCAGCCTTCATGGTCATCTCACGGCAGAAGCCGGCAGGGACGCTGTTCATGCTCTGTTGGGCTTGGTCGCTCCAGTTGAGGTTAGGTTTTTTCTCTTCCTGCTTGATTGGCTTTGCCGGTTGCGCCCGATGGGCGAAGGGGCAGGCGCTCTTTTTCTTTTCCGGCAGGCTGGCAGCGGGCTGTTTGTCGCCCTGCATCTGGGCTTCCATCGCCTTGCGCGCCTCGGCCAGTCCCGCTTCAGCGGTTTGCAGGCTGACCTCACTCAGCCCCTGGGCGCGGGCATAGTCCTCGATGCGCTGTTTGGCGGCGTCGCGCATGAAGCCTTCTGGCACCCGCATCAGACGCGCCAGTGCCGCGGCCTGCCAGTGGAGATTAGAGGGAGCTGCCTCATCTGCTTGGGTGGCCGAGGGAGGGTGACCATAGGCAGAAGAGGCAGCTCCGGAACTGTGTTGGCTGGGATCATCCAGAAAGGCCTGCAGATGGTGGATGGCCACTTGGCGCTTGCCTTCGCTACGGGCCTTCTTTTCGGCTCGCATGCTGAGGTTACCGCGCAGAGAGAGGTCATCGATGGTCAGCAGCAGTGCCTTGGCATCGTCGTTCCAGCGTATTGCCTCTTCTGCGTTGGGTTTACGTTTCAGCTCGCCCTTGTCGTAGGCCTCTACGATCTCGGCCATTGCATCCTCAGCGTGTCCGGGCATCAGCTGAGCGGTGGCCTCTTCGACAATGCTCTCGGTGATCACGGTGTGGCCGCGTTCCTGAGCGTAACGCAGGATAGCCATGCGTGCCATGTTGCGCACGAAGGAAGGCACGCGGTTCATGCGCGTCTCCGCTTCGTGGGTCCATGAGGTGGTGACGGCGGCGATCTTCTCCACCGGTGGCTGGTATTCGCGCTGACTCAGCAGGATGGCACAGTCGCAATCGTTGAGCAGTGCCTCGGTGTTGCCGCCGATGTCGAGCCCCTCATCGGCATGGATGCCGAGCTTGCCAATTATCAGCAGGGAGGGTTTCTCCCGTTTCAGATAGCGGTCGATGACGTCGTTGGGTTTGCCGTCGAGCAGTGTAGTCTCGACCTCGATACCCTGGTCGGCGGCGACCTGTTTTGCCACGTCGAGGTGGCCCTGGTAGATCTTCGCCAGACCCGAGTCGATGATCTCTTCGTGCAGTTTCTCCTGCTCCTGGAAGCGGAATACCTTGCCCGCCTCTTCGGAGAGCACGCCGGCGATACGGTTGAAGGCGACATAGTGGTAGTAGGGGTCGAAGGCGGAGATCACCTTGACCGGCACCTGCCACTGCTGCGCCAGGCTGAGGGCGGTGAGCAGGCCGCCGTAGGATTTGGCGGAGCCGTCCACCGCGACCACGATTGGGCCGTTGGCGATGGAGCGTTGCGGCTCCTTGATCACCAGGGTGTCGATCTCGCTGCGGCGGCTGACACGCTGACAGACGGTGCCAAGGCGGCTGCTCTTGACCGCACCGAGCCCCAGTGCGCCGATCACCAGCAGGTCGTAGTTGCCGCTGTTGGTCTCGTTCACCAGCTCGCGGTAGTTCTTGCCCTCCAGCGAGCGGCGTCTGAGTTCGATGTTCTGTTCTCGGCTCTCGCGCTCAGCCTGATCCAGGTAGGAGTCGGTGATGATTGAGAGGCCACGGGTAATTAGGTCATCATGCACATCGCGCTGGCGCTCCAGCTCCTGCTCTTCGCGGAACTGCTCCGGCAGACCACCCTCCATCTGGCGGAAGCGCACATCGTGCAGCTTGGCTGCGTAGACGTGGGCAGCGGTGAGATCGCTCTGCCAGATCGATGCCAGGGCGACGGCCTCGCTAGTGCCCCGGTTGGCGTGGTCGGAAGAGTCGACTGCGAGCAGGATCGAGCGGTATTCCGGCAGCGGCGCAGTCTGCGTGGGTTGGGTCTGTGCTTGCGATGACATGGTATCGGGTCGTTTTGCTGTTGGTCGTTATCAGAAGGTAGATAACGGGTCGCAGGGATCGCCCCGCAACCCGTATCAGGTTTTTGTTATTGGTTGAGAAACCAGTAGACAACGATGGAACCAATCACCAGTGCGTTGATGATGCCGGCGATGATCGCCATGTAATCAAGCGGTGCCAGATTGAATCGTTTCAATAGCGCCATGGCCTGGTTCTCCTCTGTCTTACTTGAAGGTGAAGTCGACGGTTGCGGTGCCACCGGCTTCAACCGTGACCTTGCCCTTCTGGTTCTTCAAAAAGCCGTGCCAGGCCTTGATCTTGTATTTACCGGGCGGTACGTCCTTGATCTCAAAGCTGCCGTCTGCTTTTACCTTGGCGAAGTAGGGGTTCTTGGCAACGAAGACAAAACCGTGCATGAAGTCGTGGGCGTCGCACTCGACCTTCATCGCCGGCCCTTTCTTCATCTTGATGGTGCTGGTGACGGTATTGGGTTCAGGCTGGGAGATGTTGGAGATGGTCTTTTTCGGCCCTTTGGCGTCGCCGCGGATCAGCTCGTAGGTGTGGATGTTGTGCAGGATCGGATCCTTGTTGACCGCGTTGAGCTTGGAATTGTTGCGCATCACCTGCATGAAGGGTTTGAACTCACAGCCCTGCTGATCGATGGTGGCGTCCGAAACGTCGGCGGGGAAGGGCTTGCCGCTCTTGACCTTGTCGAGATAGACCACAACGTCCATCAGCTTGCCGCCTTCGACCCGGACATAGTCGATCTCACGGGTACCGGTACCGCAGACGTCGTTGTCTTTGCTGATCTTGTAGGTCTTTGGCGCTAGGTCCTTGCCGGCAAACGTGATAGTGCCGGTGATGGTGCCGCCGTTGCTGACAGTGCCTTCCTTGTAGGCCGCCTGGCTTGCCAGGGGTAGGGCGCAGAGGCCGGCGATGCTGAGCGCGGTGATCAACTTCTTCATGTGCTGAATCTCCTGTGGAGTCTGGTTGGTGGATCAGGCCGCCTGCTGCGGCTGAGCCTCTTGGGAATGGGAAACAAACAGCTCTTCGAGCATTTCGATGACAAAGCGCCGCTCAGCGCTGGAGTCGACCTCGGCCAGCCCCTTGAGTAGGCGTTGTGCGCTGGCTTCGGCGTCGATCTGACGCAGTATCTTGCCGATTGGACGTGCATGTTCGCCGCTGCCAAGGAAGGCGGTGGCAATCAACCTCTCGATGGTGTCGGGGATCTCATCTGCCAGTGCTTCGAGCTGCAGCAGTTCGCTGAGTGCGTTGGCGGCAGTGATGCGCACCCCGTTCTTTTGGCTCTGCAGCATGCCTTTGATCTTGCGGACGATCGTCTTGGGGGAGACAGGCTTGGTCACCATGTGGTCCGCCTCAACCGGGTCAGAGCCGTGCAAGGCGAGGTTCGTGAGGGCGCGGATCGCCTCGATCTTGGTCTGGGTGAGGTCAGACTGCAGTGCATCCAGCAGCGGCAGGATCGCCGCCTTGTTGCCGAGATAGCCGAGGGCGCGGGCGCAGGCGATCTGTTGATCCTCGTCGCCCAGGCCGAGCTGGGTGATCAGGGAACCCATGGCGTTCATCAGCCCTGGGGCGTCGCGGTTGAGTTTGGCGGCCTCGGCGATGGCGAGTGCGGCTTCATACCTGATCTCGTTGTTGTCGTCGTTGAGTGCCTGAAGCATCGCGGCGATGGCCCGTTCATCGGTCTGCTTCGTCAGCACCCGCAGGCCGAGAATGCGCAGATCGTCTTCGAGCGGGATGGTGCGGCGATTTTTCTTCATTCGCATGGCGGTGCGATTGTTTTGCTCCACCAGTTTGAGGAACTCCTCGGTCTCCTGGTCATACTCGGGCGCTGCGGTCGGCTCCTCCTGGCCTATGCCCAGGGTTGCCTCCACGTTGTCCATGGCGATGGCATCGAGGGTCGAGATCGCCTTGTTGACCTCGCCAACCTCAACCACTCTGCTGGGTTGCTCTGGCAATTGCAGCGGTTCAGTTGTGGCAGCCTCTTCTGTTGCTCCGGTGATCTCTGCCAGGGTGCTGGTCGCCGCCTGCTCATCAGAAGCGGTCTCATCTTCGGTCTGCTTGGGTAGGGTCTTGTCGGCCTCGGGGTCGAATTCGACCGTCTGGCTAATGGGCGGCACCTCACTCTCTTCCGGTTTGATCAGTTCGCCATTGATCGCAGCCAGCACAATATCGAGTGGACGCTGTGGCTGCTGATCGGTTGCCTCATCTTCCTGAAGCGGAAACTGTTCAAGATGGCTGAGTGCGCCGAGTGCGGCGATGCGTACCGCCTGATCCTTGTCGAGGACAGCGCTCTTCAGGACATCGATGATCGCTCTATTGTTGATGCCAAAACTGCGCAGGGCGAGGATCGCATGGCGCCGGGCCATGGAGTAGATGGTGTTGTTGCCGACCATCTCGATGAGCGGCTCGATCGACTCGCTGGCGCGGTTGGCGGCGAGCAGATCGGCAGCAGCAGCGGCGGTATTGAAGTCGCTGTGACTCAGGTTCTGTTCGACCAGTTGGCGTGTTGTTTGCTCCAGTGCCTCCGGCTGGATCAGCCCGCTGAGGGTCTTGAGAGTGGTGGTTCGCACCAGGCTGTTTGGGTCGACGAGCAGGCTGCTGCTCTCCTTGAGCAACAGTTCGGGATCGCCCTGGCTGGCTGCAAGCCGGCTGCTGGCCTCCACCGCAGCGGAGCGGACATCTTCGTCTTCATCCCGCAATAGCAGCACTATTGCGGACAGATAATGGTGGGCCTCTAATTTGGCGAGGGCGGCGGCGGCGGCGGCGCGTACCTCGGGGGCCTTGTCACGCAGGCTCTGACCGATCTTGCTGCTGGCATCCGGCGAGCCGCTGCGGCCAAGGGCGGTGACGGCACGACGACGGTGCATCGCGCTAGGCGATTTGAGCCGCTCGCAGAGTACTTCAAAGCCTCGCTGCTTGATGCTGGAGAGGGCGTGGTAGATCTCGGCATCTATGTCCTGGCTGGCATCGCTGTCCATGATGTCGACCAGCAGCTCAGTGGCATCCTCGATGCCATATCTGCCCAGTGCCTCTACCGCGGCAAGCTGGACATCCCACCATCTATCCCAGTCGTCTTCCCACTCAATGGCTTCGGGACGCTCCACTGCAATCTTCTTTAGTGCATCGATCGCTGCTTCGCCGCCAAGCATGCCAAGCGCGCTGGTGACTGCGGTGCAGACCTCGCCACTCTCTTCTTTCGACAGAGAGTTCAGCAGTGGTGGTACGGCTGCCGGGTCGCCAATCCGCCCAAGGGCTTCGGCGGCGTCGACGCAGACGTCGATATCCTCGTCGGTTAGATGCGCGATGAGCGTTTCAACTGCATTTTGGCTGTGCAGGGTGCCAAGTGTTCTGGCGGCATAGCAGCGGTCGGCTTCATCGCCGTTTTTCATCAGTTCGATGAGTGCCTGTTCGGTTTTTGATCGCATATTCATGGCTGGCCTGGTGGAGATGAATCTTTCCTTTGCTAGCAAATACGGTGCCAAAGCGCTGGGGCGGTAGGTAGTGGTGAGTGGAGCATTATCCCGTTCAAAATGGCCGGCCGCATGGAATGAGATGTTTAGATCGTAGCCTCAAGAGGTAGAAAAATGAACAAATCGTTCAATTTTTCTCGGTGAGATTGTTTGTCCTCTGGTGTGTCGGTCGGCGCGTGTCTGAGCGGAAGCTCGGCAGGCTGGGTTGAAAAAATTGATGCAGTTTTGCTGGAGCGGCTGAAAGAATCGTTCATTTATTTTCTGTAGAGGGTTTGAGGGGGATCGAAGTTGCCTGCATGAAAACGGAGCTGGAGTGGGCTAAATGGTTAAAACCACTGTAATCCAAGGGGTTGGCGTGAGGGTTTTGAAAGGGTGGTGCTTTGGCTTGGTATTTGCTTGCTAGGCGGGAGCTGGGTTCACGGTCACTGGGGAAGGGGTATTTCAATATGTCTGAGAAAGAACAGCACTCTGCTTCGGCTAAAAATTGGGGTCCAAAGTTATTTGCCTCCGTCCTGGTCGGAGTGCTGGCATTCTTCTACTGGCTGCTTATCTATTCCGGCGGCGTTGTGGTCCACCACGGTTAGGAGAGGGAATATGAGCGAACAGAAAAAACTCGGAATGCCTGCCACCCTGCTTATCTGGGGGGCTGCCTTTGTTGCAGTGCTGGTAGCGTTTTACGGGCTTGATCAGATGATCATGAGTATCCAGGGCTTGCCCCTGAACGTGGATCTGACGCCCGCTGGTTAGCGGCAAGGGGAATCGATAATGAGGCAGATGAGACTGCGTAGCCTGTTTGAAAGGGTGAGTCCCGGGCTGCTCCGGAGGGTGCTGGTGGTTCTGCTGTTTGCCGTCGGGCTCTCCGCTGCCAGCGCAGGCATGGCGGGTGATGGCGATATTGCGCCGATCGGCCGGGTCCACGTTGAGGGGATGGATTTTACGCCAGCGGAGGATCTGGCTGCTGCCGAGTCCGATGAACCTGAGCTGATTGCTGCGCCCCAGCCAAGCCGTGGGGATTATCCCAACATCGGGGTCAGCAGCCGCGCGGTGGTGTGGATTCTGGCGCAGATGCACCTGTTCTTTGGCGCGTTGGTGTTGGCGGTGCCGCTGTTTGTATTGGTGATCGAGCTGGTTGGCGTGACCAGCGGTGATGAACGCTACGACAGCATGGCCCATGAGTTCATGAAGATCAGCCTCACCGGCTTCTCGATTACTGCTATTTTCGGCGGTTCCCTGGCCCTGGCGCTGTTTCTGCTCTATCCCGACTTTATGGGCTATATGATGCATGTGTTCGGCGCCCAGTGGCTGGTCTATGCTGGACTGTTTTTTCTCGAGAGTTTCTTCCTCTACACCTATTATTATGGCTGGAACGCGATGCGTTACGGCAACGCCAAGTGGGTGCATCTGTCGTTGGGTCTGCTGCTGAACGGCGCGGGCATGACCATCATGGTGATGTCCAACTCCTGGGCCACCTTCATGATGGCCCCCTCCGGCGTCAACGAGGTCGGCGCGGTGATCGGCAATATCTGGGAGGTGATGAAGGGGCCTTTGTGGAACCCGATCAACCTGCATCGCTTTATCGCCAATATCGGCTTCGGTGGCGCGGTGGTTGGGGCCTATGCGGCTTATAAGTTCCTCAGCACCAAGGACCCAGAGAAACGCGCTCACTACGACTGGATGGGCTACACCTCCAACTTTATCGCCATCCTTGCCTTTCTGCCGCTGCCCTTCGCCGGCTACTGGCTGATGGCGGAGATCTACGCCTACTCCCAGCAGATGGGCATCACTGCCATGGGCGGCATCCTGGCCTGGCTGTTTATTGTGCAGGCGGTGCTGATCGGCACCATCCTGCTGGCGGGTAACTACTACCTCTGGGCAGGCATGTCTCGCACCGAGGGATCGGAGCGTTACAAACCGCTGATCAGCCTTATCGCGTTTGTGCTGGTGGTCTGTTTCCTCACCTGGGTGACGCCGCATACGCTGATCCTGTCGGCGTCTGAGATCGCCCAGCTGGGTGGCAGCCACCACCATCTCCTCGGTCCGTTGGGGATCATGCCGGCGAAGAATATCGCGGTGAACCTGATGCTGATCGTCACCTTTCTCTCGTTCCAGCTCTATCGCCGCTCCGACAAGGTGGCGACGGTGGCCTGGGCGCCGATCGGCAATGCGTTGATGGTGGCGATCTATGTGGTGGCGATAGCTAATGTCATCTTTCTCGGCGTCTACTATGGCTACTTCACCAACACCGTCTACAAGGTGGGTTCCTCGGTGGCTCAGGTGTCGTCGACGCTGGTGGTGATCATCTCCGGTATCGTCATCGACGCGCTGATGTTCAAGAACGCCAAGACCCTGCCTTCGCACTGGGGCAAGATCCCGGACCGCGCTCAGTATGCCCTGTTTGCCCTGCCGATCGCTTTTACCTGGCTGATGGGTCTGATGGGCTATGTGCGCTCCTCGGTGAAGACCCACTGGCATGTCTATACGGTGATGAAAGACAACTCACCGGATAATTTCATTCCGACTATCGGTTACGCGGGCAATATGATCACCATCGTTACTGTGTTGTTTCTGCTGTTTGTGCTGTTCATGTTCTGGGTTGCCAATCTGAGCGGTACCAAACAGGCCAAACCGGTAGCCGCCTCCGAAGGAGGTGCGGCATGAATGTCTTTGCCAAGACAATCGGTTTCAGCTTGGGGCTGACCCTGGTGTTTACCTCTGTGACCCAGCTGTTGCCCCAGGTGGAGGGCGAAGCTCCAGTGGAGAGGAAGGTTGATCTGGGTTCCCTGACGATGGATGACTTTGTTGCCATGGGTGAGGATCTGTTCATGAACAAGGGCACCTGCACCCTCTGCCACAAGCCAGCCCCGTTGGGGCGTGCGCCGGACATCCAGGGCATGGATATGGTGAGCATCTCGGCTAAACGACTGGCCGATGAACGCTACCAGGGCGAGGCGAAGGATGCGGCGGGTTACATCCTTGAGTCGATGCTCGAGCCGAGCAAGTTTGTGGTCGCTGGTTGGGGCAAGAAGGGCTCCAACGACACTGTTTCGCCGATGCCCCACATCGATAAGCCGCCGATCCAGCTCTCTGCGATGGAGATAGATGCGGTCATCGCCTATCTGCAGGCGAAGGATGGCAACGAGGTGACTGTCTCCCTGCCATCGCCTGAGGCGGCGGCGGAGGTTGCCGCAGCCGCGCCAGCGGCTGGTGGGGCTGCCCCCGCGCCGGCGGTGACCGCCGAAGAGGCGCTGGGCAAGTATGCCTGCAGTTCCTGTCATGCGATGGACTCGGAGGATGTCCTGGTGGGGCCTGGATTGGGCACAATCGGGGCGCGTCTAAGCGAGGCGGGGATCCGCCAGAGCATCGTCGATCCAGCGGCGGTCATCGTTGAAGGTTTTCCGCCGGCGATGCCCCCGGACTTTGCGGAGAAGATGACGGTGAAAGAGCTACAGATGATCGTGACGTTTCTGGCGGAGAAAAAATAATGAAGTCATTCAGGATCCCCGCATTCTGGCAGGCGGTGCTGGTCATCGTCATCGCCTACCTGGTGTTTGATAATGCCTTCCCGCCGCTGCTGCCGAAGACGCTGATGATCCAGTACATGATCATCACGATCATTGGCGTGCTGCTCTACTTCTCGTGTGATGATGCCCGCTGGACGGAGTTTCAAGCGCCGGTTCTCGCCACGCTGCGCAATGATAATCTGATGGTGGTGCGCTGGGCGCTGCTGATCATCATTCCGGCGATCATCGGCTACACCGTCTATGGCATGGTGAAGCCCTCCAACGAGGCCCCGGTGGAGCTGCGTCAGGTGCATCCGGCGCCACCTGCGTCGGTGAAGGCCTATGGCAAGAGCTTCGATCTGGCCTTGCTGGAGAATCCGATCCGCGAGGAGATCATTAAGACTCTGAGTTCTGACAAGGAGGCGGGTTGGGAGAAGTACAAAGAGGCGGTGAGCGCAGGCGTGATGTCTACTATCAGAACTGTTTCTATTGCCACGGCGATCTGCTGAACGGCCAGGGCCACTACGCCCAGGGTTTCAATCCGCAGCCGATCAACTTCCAGGATCCGACCATTATCCCGCAGCTGCAGGAATCGTTTCTGTTCTGGCGTATCACCACCGGTGGTCCTGGTCTGCCGAAGGAAGGCACGCCCTGGAACTCGGCGATGCCGGTCTGGCATGAGATGCTCAGTGAGGAGGATGTCTGGAACGTCATCACCTTCCTCTTTGATTACAACGGTCAGGTGCCACGCATCTGGGATCCGGCAGTCTCCAAGCAGGTCACCGGGATGAAGGATCAGGTGCTGGCGCAGCGTAAGCAGATCCAGGGCCAGGAGCTCTATGAGTTCCGCTGCCAGGTCTGCCACGGTGAGCAGGGGGCGGGTGACGGTATCGCCGCCGAGCATATGTACCCAAAACCGCGTGATTTTTCCCTTGCGCTGTTTAAATACAAGACCTCGCCGGGCACCAAACTGCCACGGGATAAGGATCTCTTCAACACCATCAAATTCGGTCTGACCGGTACCGCCATGCCTGGCTGGGGACCGCTGATGACCGACGAGCAGATCCGCAGTCTGATCCCGGTGATCAAGCGCTTCGATATCACCTCCGCCTGGCCACCGGAGGAGGCAGATGAGGATGCCTTCGACGATGACGGTCACTACACCAAGGATGACTTCAGAAAGATCACCGATGTGGAGCCGTTGGCAGGGCAGATCCCCTACAGTGAGGAGTCGGTGGTGAAGGGCCGCGAGGCCTTCCTCAAATCGTGCAAGGAGTGCCACGGCAAGGAGGGCAGGGGCAATATCGTCTCCGGCAAGAAGTTGGAGGACGATTGGGGTAATCGCATCTGGCCTCGAGACTTGACCAAGCCTTGGACCTGGCGCTCCACCCAGTCGACCGCCGCTGCTGAGCAGGAGCGGGATGAGACCATCAAGGCGATCTACACCCGTCTCTCGATCGGCATACCCGGCACGCCGATGCCGGCCCACCGGGCGGTGGAAGAGGGCAACAAGGATCCGGTCAGCCTGGAGGATCGCTGGCATATCGCCAACTTTGTCTACAGTCTGCGCGAGACCACGGTGCAGCCTAAGGACGGCGCGGTGGTAACTGGCACGAAAGTGGAGGGTGATCTGCCCAGTTCAGCGGAGGATGCGCGTTGGAACAGTGCCAGTGCGGTCACCCTGCATCTGGTGCCCAATATTATCAAGGAGGATCGCCTCTTTACCCCGCTCAACGACGCAGTGACGGTGCGTGCGCTCTATAACGACCAGGAGATCGCCTTCCTGCTGGAGGTGGATGACCGCACCGAGAGTCGGCCGGGTATCGACTACTTCACTGATCTGCAGGATGAGAGCAAGGAGATGCACTCGGATGCGTTTGCGATCCAGTTCCCCTTGGAGGATGCCTATATGTCGTCACCGATGGTGGAGAAGCCGCTCTACCGCCACGGTGACAAGAGTCATCACACTACCATCTGGTACTGGAATGCCGGCAGCGTCGAGCCGAAGCGCGAGGCCCAGGCGATGCTGCTGGAGGGCAGCGGTCCGGATGCCAAGCTGAAGTTTCGCGAGGACGACAAGAGTCTGAAGGCGAATGGCAGCTGGAAGAATGGCAAATGGCAGGTGGTGATGCGTCGTCCGCTGAGCGGGGGTGAGCAGGGGGATATCGACTTTGCCGAAGGGCAGTTCATGCCGATCTCCTTCGCCAACTGGGATGGTAGCAACGGCGAGGTGGGCTCCAAGCATACTTTGAGTACCTGGTACTGGCTGTTACTGCCGCCGGAGATCGACTACGTCTATATTTACGGGATGCCGTTGGGTGTGGCTCTGCTGGTCTTCCTGGCTGGCATTTTGCTGGTCCGTTCACAGCGTCGCAAGACTTAAACGACTAACATAGGATCCATCCTCCTTTGGGATACCCCAGTTAACCCGGATACGCCATTTGGTGTCTCCGGGTTTTCTTTTTCTGGCAGGCCGGCAGTGAGGATGATCAATGGTGATGATTGGCAATGACCGGATGAGCGACTTCGGGTAATCTTGAGCTATTCCAATAGGTTATTTAGAAGAGGTTATGAATATGTCTGAAAGACTCCCCATGTCATTGTTTTTCTGCCTGTTTTTTCTTTCGCTCAGTGCCTTTGCCGGGGCTGAGGCGCCTAGGCAGGATGAGGTGCTGGAGCAGGTTGAGGCCCCGCCGGGTGGGGATTTTGTGCTCGATTCGGTCAATGGGCCGTTGGATACTCGGCAGCTTCCGCGGCAAGTCGATCTTCCTCTATTTCGGCTATACAAGATGCCCCGACGTCTGTCCGACATCGCTCTCTTTTCTGACCCAGGCGCTCAGTGAGTTGAGTGATGAGGAGTTGCAGAAGACGGTCTCGATCTTTGTCAGTGTTGACCCGCAACACGATACAGTGGAGTCGCTGGCCGACTATGTGGAATATTTTCACCCCAATCTGATCGGTGTGACGGGCACGGAAGAGGCCGTGGCGAAGGTTGCCAAGCAGTATGGCGCGCAATACTACGAGGTGGAATTAGAGGGCTCGGCCTTCGGTTACGCGGTTAATCACTCTGCCGCCACCTACCTGATCGCCCCGGATGGAGAGTTGCGATTCATCTTTCCCCATGAGACGCCGCCCGAGGTATTACTTCAGGCGGTGCGCCATCTGAATGCCGGTAACTGATTCCGTAACTATTCAGCTCTTGCCAGAGTCAAGAGCTGAATAGTTACCTGATTCCTTCCAAAACCCTCCCTTCCAACGCTATTAACCCGGTAG
>NZ_AFOC01000065.1:0-21544 GCF_000224455.1 endosymbiont of Riftia pachyptila (vent Ph05) | reverse complement strand
ACCCTGTTCGCTATAGATGGCTCATGATGATCTCACGCTCAGCAGGCGCATCTCACACTCAAACATAAACTCGAAGGCTTCGACGTGACGGATCGCCTCGTCGATCGATTCGCCCCATGTATAGAAACCATGGCCCTGGATCAGGAAGCCGACCAGGTCGGGGTTTGCATCGATGTAGCGATCGACCCGGTTGGCGAGCCGCGCAATATCCTGGTCATTGGCGAAGATCGGTACCCGGACCTGACAATCGTGGCTGTCGATCCCTGCAAATGTCTTTAGTAGCTCATAATCCTGTAGCGAGAGATGGGTCTGATGCAGCCGCGACAACAGTGTCGCGTTGACCGTGTGAGGGTGCAGCACCGCGTTTATCTCCGGCAGGCGTTGGTAGAGCAGAATATGCAGTAGGCTCTCGTCGGAGGGGCGCTGCAGCTCGTCGGTGTTGCCATCGGCGTCGGTGTGCAGGATATCCTCTAGATCGAGTCGGCCCTTGTGGCGGCCGGAGGCAGTGATCGCAAGGCTGCCGTCGTCGAGGCGGGCAGAGAAGTTGCCGCTGGTAGCGGGTACCCAACCGCGCTGGTGGAAGAGGTGGCCGATCTCAATCAACTCACGGGCAATGGTTTCAAAGTCTGATGGCATGACTGCACTCCTGATAGAGCATCGATTGTAGTTTAGACAGACTTGCATGGTGGTGATAGCGCTGGGGCCTGGTGGTGTCGGGGTGGGTGAACTAACATGCGGCAGGGAACATTTGGGAGTTGCGGCATGTATCGGATCATTATCATTTTATCGCTGGCAGGTTTGCTGCTGGCCGGCTGCAAGACGCTGTCTGAGCGTGAGCAGGCCAAGCACCTAGAGGATACCCTGCTGAAGTATGAGGCGGTGATCCGTTGGAACGCTGGTGTGGGGGCCCAGCGCTTCCTGGCGGCAGAGCAGCAGCAGACAGCCAATAAACCGCTGCGCAAGGATTTGCGTGTAACCAGCTATGAAACGGTGCAGGGGCCATCGATGCTGGACGAGGCGACGGCGGGGCTGACAGTGGTGATCCAGTATATCTTTGAGACCGAGCAGGTAGTACACGAACTGGTGGACCAGCAGCTCTGGAAATATGATGCTGAGACCAAAACCTGGCGNCTGCAGAGCCCGATCCCCGAGTTCAAATAGGCTATGCAATCTCCAGCCGGTTTTTCGTCTGCTTCACGCTTCTTTATAGTCAGCGCATCGATCGTGCTGCTCGTGGCTGGGATGAAGGCGGCCACCGAGCTGCTGGTGCCGTTTCTGCTGGCTCTGTTTGTCGCGGTGATCGCCGCGACACCGCTATTCATGCTGCGTCAGCGAGGTCTGCCGGGCTGGTTGGCGATGCTGCTGGTGATCGCATTGATCATCGGCATCGGTGCGCTGCTGGCCTGGCTGGTCGGCGGTGCGGTCAACGACTTCTCCAGCAACCTGCCGAAATACCAGGCGAGCCTGGCACAGCAGACCAGCGGTTTTAGCGCCTGGTTAACAGCTCAGGGGGTGCAGGTGGATCCGGCTACCTTCAGCACTTATCTCGATCCCGGCAAGGCGATGGGAATGGCCGCCAAGCTGCTGAGTGCGCTGGGTGGAGTGTTGACCCAGGCTGTGTTCATCCTGATCACAGTGATCTTTATCCTGGTGGAGGCCGCCGGTTTTCGAGAGAAGCTCCGCAGTGTGCTGCAGCGGCCCGAGTCGGCCCTTCAACATATAGACACTATCACCGATAACATCAAGCGTTACATGATGATTAAGACTACCACCAGTCTGCTCACCGGTGCCTTGGTGTCGCTTTGGCTGATGTTCCTGGGGGTGGATTACCCGATACTCTGGGGTACAGTTGCTTTTCTCTTCAACTATGTGCCAAACATTGGTTCGATCATCGCTGCGGTGCCCGCGGTGCTGTTGGCACTGGTACAGCTGGGCCCGATGGATGCCCTGTGGGTGATGCTCGGCTATCTGCTGATCAATAACCTGGTGGGTAATGTCATTGAACCCCGTTTCATGGGCAAGGGGTTGGGGCTGTCGCCGCTGGTGGTGTTTGTCTCGTTGGTTTTCTGGGGCTGGGTGCTGGGGCCGGTGGGTATGTTTCTCTCGGTGCCACTTACCATGGTGTTGAAGATTGTGCTGGCCAGCCGCCTTGAGACCCAGCTGGCGGCGGAGCTGTTAGGCTCCTAGCCAAACAGCGCCTCGGCCGCCGCGAGGCGCTCTTTGGCATCGTCGAGGATCTGGATGCTCAACTCCGGGGTCAGCTCGCTAAGGCCGAGTTTGTAGAAGGCGGGGATCTGGTCCAGGCTGGGAAGAGTAAGAAAATAGTCAGTACCGATGTAGCTGTGCAGCTGGGCGACCACCACCAGGTCGGTGTAATCGGCGTCCTCAGCGCCATCTCTGAGCCAGGCTTCCGCCCCTGTGGGGACCTGCACCATGTCGTCGATAAACCCCCAGCGCTGCAGGATCCTGCTGCCGATCTGCCCGCGCATCTCGCTGCGCACCTGCTTGAGCCGAGCGGCGTCATTGGCAACATTGGGGAAGCGTTCGGCATAGTTGAGGATTGCCACCTCGCCGATGTCATGGATCAGTCCGGCCAGTAGCGCCTGCTCCCTGTCAAAGCCCTTGATAAAATCCGTCAGGACAAAACAGATTGCAGCGACTTTGGTGCTGTGCTGCCAGAGCGCCTCCATCTGCTGTTTGATTTGCGGCGAGCGGGCCTGGAACAGCTCCCGCAGAGCGAAACTCAGAACCAGTTGGTAGGTGGTGTTATTGCCGAGTCGCACTACCGCTGCAAGGCAGGAGTCGACTGGCGCCATCACGCGGTAGAGAGCGCTGTTGGCAACCCGGATCAGCTTGGCCGTGATAGCAGGGTCGGACTCGATGATACGCGCCAGTTTCTCTGCTGCGACCCACTCCGACGCCATGGCGCGGCCGATGCGTGCCGCCACATCGGGTAGACTGGGCAACACTAGCTGGTCTGCTTCCAGATCGCGCAGCAGGGTCTGCGAGAGATCGTTTTCGGTCTCCGCTGGAATATGGTGTTGCCCGCTGGGGAAGAGAATCTCGGGCTCCGCCTGCTGCAGCTGGTCGAGGATCAGGTCGTTCAACAGCTGATTGTCGAGCATAAAATACTCCACATCTTCGGCTGCGGTGACGTCGTACTGACGGGGAGTCAGGTGGGCGATCGGTCTGCTGGCCTGGGTCGAACCGGCTTCAACGCTAGTGTGGCGGTCATCTGCCGAGTGCAGATTCACTCTGCCCTTGAGCAGATAGAGGCTGAAGGGTTCCGATGCCCCAAGCTTGAGCAGCCGCTTGCCCTCGCTAGCGGTATAGATGGCGAGTGAGTTGCTCAATAGCTCATGCTGTTGCGGGGTAAGCTCCGAGAGTGGATTGAAGCGTTTAAGCTGCTCGGGAGTGGGGTGTCTGCCGGTATTTTTGAACATGCAAAAAGTGTAGCCGTTCTACATAAAAGATCGATAGCGTGGTGATTCTCTTGGTGTTAGCCGGTCCTGGCTCAACATCCGCACTTGGGCGCGCGGGCCTGATGCAACTGCAGGGTCCCGACCAGCCGGTCAACGCTAGTCAGATCGTGGCGCTGCAAATAGTCGGCGATGCCCTGGTTGATCTTTTTGCAGATGTGCGGATCGTAGAACAGCGCGGTGCCGATGCCGATGGCGCTGGCTCCGGCGATCAGGAACTCGATGGCGTCCTCCGCGCAATTGATGCCGCCCTGGCCGATGATCGGGATGTTGTGGTCACGGCAGACCTGGTGCACCTGATGCACCTTGAGCAGTGCCACTGGCTTGATCGCTGGGCCGGAGAGGCCACCCTGATTGTTGCCGATGATCGGCGTGCGGCTCTCGATATCGATGGCCATCCCCATCAGAGTGTTGATCACCGAGAAGGCATCGCTGCCGGCCTCGATGCAGCCCTTGGCGTTGGCGGCGATATCGGTCTGGTTGGGTGACAGCTTGGTGATCAGCGGCTTGTTGGTGGCCTTGCGGCAGGCCTCCACCACCCGCGCCGACATCGCCGGGTCGTTGCCGAAGGCGACACCGCCCTCCTTTACGTTGGGGCAGGAGATGTTGATCTCGATGGCGTCGATGGGGGAGTCGTCGAAGCGCCGAGTCACCTCGTAGTACTCCTCTACCGATGAACCGGAGACATTGGCGATAAATCGGGTCTCGTCGAAATCGAGCTGTGGCAGGATCTCACCCACCACCTTGTTGACCCCGGGGTTCTGCAGGCCGATGGCGTTGAGCATGCCGCCGGGGGTCTCATAGATGCGGTGCGGCGGGTTGCCGAGGCGCGGTTCCAGGGTGGTGCCCTTGAGGCAGACCGCGCCGGTGTCCCGGTTGCTAAAGCCCTCCACCCGTGTGTACTCTTCGCCGAATCCGACGCAACCGGAGAGCAGCACGATCGGCGTGTTGAACGGCATGCCGCAGAACTCGATGTTGAGGGGAGAAGGGGTTTGCGTCGTCATGGTGTTTTGTGTCGTCTGCTTGTGGAGGAGATTGAGGTGTTTCATGTAGTGCTGTATGAGCCGGAAATCCCGCCCAACACGGGCAACATCATACGCCTCTGCGCCAACACTGGCAGCAGTTTACACTTGATTCAGCCGCTTGTTTCGAGCTGGACGACAAGCGGTTACGCCGTGCCGGCCTCGACTACCATGAGTGGGCCGAGCTGCGCGAGCACGCTTCGCTGTCGGCCTTCCTCGACTCGGTGCAGCCGCCGCGTCTCTTTGCCTGCACCACCCGCGCCCGGCGCAACTATGCTGAGGCGGCGTTCGAGGCGGGAGATGCGCTGCTGTTCGGCCCGGAGACCCGCGGTCTGCCCCAGGCGCTGCTCGATTCGCTGCCGGAACAGCAGCAGTTGCGCATCCCGATGCGGCCGGAGGTGCGCAGCCTGAACCTCTCCAATGCGGTGGCCCTGATCCTCTACGAAGCGTGGCGTCAGCAGGGGTTTACCGGGGGCGGATAGGGTCCGCTCCGGCGGGCCAGCCGCGTTTGGTGGCCAGCGCCTCACGATAGATCGCCTCGGTCTTTTCTGCCAGGCGACGGGTGGAAAACTCTGAGAGCACCCAGTCGCGGGCACCCTGCTTCAGCCGTTGCAGCAGATTAGGATCGTCGATGCAGCGGGTTACCCGCTCCGCCAGCAGCGCCTCATCCCCTAGCGGCACCACATAGCCCGCCTGGTCGTCGGGGATCACATAGCTGTTGTCGGAGACATCGGTGGCGACCACCGGCACGCCGCAGGCCATCGACTCCAGCGCCACGTTGGGGGTGCCTTCGTAGAGGGAGGGCAGCACTGTGATGTCGCAGACGTTGTAGAGCATCTCCACATCGTCGCGGTTGCCGACAAAGTGGCAGTATTCGCGCACTCCGAGCTGATCCACCAGCTCGCTCACCTCCTGCTTGTAGTCGGAGGAGCCGTGCAGGCCGTGGGCCAGCTGGTCGCCGATCAGGATGAAGCGGGTATCCGGGTGGCTCTCGAGGATGCGTGCCACCGCCTTGAAGAAGAGCGGGTGGTTCTTCTGCCGTTTGTAGCTGCCGAACATGCCAACGTAGAAGGTGTCGGGGTTTAACCCTAACTCCTCGCGGAGCGCCGAGGCATCTAGCGGTGCGAAGCGCTCGGCGTCGACACCATTATGCACCACCCGGTACTTCTCTTCTGGCTGGTTGAGGGTCTTGCGGTTGAATTTGGCACCGGCGTGGGAGTTGGCGATGCAGAGGTCGAGCATATAATGGGTCAGTGTGTAGGCGGCCCGCTGGACTTTTTTCAGGCTGTAGTTGGTGTTGCGCTCGGAGCCGACGATCAGCGGGGTGTCGGCGAGTCTGCCGGCCAGGCGCACCGCGATCTCCGCGTCGAACAGGTAGCCGTGCACGATGTCGGCTCTCAGTTGCTCCAGTAGCTGTGAGAGTTTCCAGGCGACCTTAAGGTCGAAGCGGGACTTTTTGTGGATGATGTGTAGACGCTGCTCGCGCTGTTTGATGGTGTCGGCCAGTGGCACATAGTCCGACAGCGAGACCAGATGGACATCGAAGGCGTTGCTATCCATGTTGTTGATTAGCTCAACAATCTGGCGCTGTGCGCCGCCATACTCCAGGTTGCTGATTACCAGGACGACGACGATGCGGTTGTTTGTGTCGCTCATATCGCTTTAGCCTGGGTTCAGATGTTGTTCTCGCGGCACCACTGTTCGAACCAGAGCAGCGGCCAGATGCGGTCGGCCAGGTTGCGCTGTTTCTTCTGGTGGGCATCGATCAGGCGGCGGATTTCGTTCTGATCGAAAAATTTAGACGAGCGGCTCTCGGGTGCGAGCAACAGCTCGCGGGTGAAGTCGTAATATTTGCCGCGCAGCCAGTGTTTCAGGGGCATGCCAAAGCCCTTCTTGCCGCGATTCACGATGTCGTCCGGTACCTTGTCCTTGAGCATCCGCTTGAGCAGATACTTCTGCACCCCGTCGCGGATCTTCACGCTGGTGGGCAGGGTGTTGGCGAACTCCACCAGGCGGTGGTCGAGAAACGGCACCCGCACCTCCAGGCTGTTGAGCATCGAGTTGCGGTCGACCTTCACCAGAATATCTTCCGAGAGGTAGGTCTCCTGGTCGGTGGCCATGCGTAGCGCCTGCTCGTCGAGGCCAGGATATTGGAAGTGGGGTTCGAAAAACCAGGCCCCTGGGTCGACATGGGAGCGGTGTTTGCGCAGGAACAGCGCACGCCGCTCGGCCGGTTCCAGATGCCCGACCTTGCGCTGGAAACGTTCGGCGCCGCTCACCGACATGCGGCTCAGCCAGCCCTTGCCCTGCACATGGTTGCCGAGCATGCCAGCGGCGGGCCCTAGCACGCCGCGCCGGACTGCGTTAGGGAGGCGGTCCATCTGCTGCTCGTGGGACTCCCAACGATAGCGCTCGTAGCCGCCGAACAGTTCATCGCCGGCGTCGCCCGAGAGGCAGACCTTCAGGTGTTTGCTTGCCTCCCGGGTGACAAAGTAGGTGGGCAGCGAGGAGGCGTCGGCGAAGGGTTCGTCGAAGTGGGCTACCAGTTTGGGAAACATTAACAGGCTAATTTTGTCGACGATCAGCTCATGGTGGTTGGTCTGGTATTTTTCGGCGACGATGCGGGCGAAGCCCGACTCGTCGAAATCCTCTTCCGAGAAGCCGATGGAGAAGGTCTCAAGGGGCTTATCGAGCTGCTGGCTGGCGAGCGCCACGATCAGACTGGAGTCGATGCCGCCGCTGAGGAAGGCGCCGACCGGCACGTCACTGCGCAGGCGGATGCGGATCGAGTCGTCGAGTAGCGCCTCCAGCTCAGCCTGATAGTCGTCATCGCTTCTGGGTGTGGTGTCGGGTGCGAAGTGCGGTGTCCAGTAGCGGATGGTGCTGATCTCGCCGCGCTCCCAGATCAGGAAGTGGGCCGGCGGCAGCTTGTGGATATTCTGGTAGATGGTACGCGGTGCCGGCACATAGCCGTAGGCGAGGAAGTCGTCGAGGGCATCCAGATTGATCTCGGTCTTCACGTCTGGATTGCGCAGCAGCGCCTTGAGTTCGCTGCCGAAGGCGAAGACGCCGTTCTGGCTGGTGTAGTAGAGCGGCTTCTCGCCGAGCCGGTCGCGGGCGATGAACAGGCGCTGGCGGTTTTTGTCCCAGATGGCGAAGGCGAACATGCCATTGAGCGCCTCTAGGCAGTCGATGCCGCGCTCCTCATAGAGGTGCACGATCACCTCGGTGTCGGAGTGGGTCTTGAACTGGTGGCCGTTCTTCAGCAGCTGTTCGCGGATCTCCTTGTAGTTGTAAATCTCGCCGTTGAAGACGATGGCGATGCTGCGATCCTCGTTGAAGATCGGCTGGTCGCCGCCCTCCAGGTCGATGATGCTGAGGCGGCGGTGACCAAGACCGATGTTGCCCTCGACAAACAGCCCTTCACCATCCGGCCCGCGGTGGATTAGGCTGTCGTTCATCTCCTGTAGAATAGGGCGCTCGATGGGGCGCTCGACAGAGTCGTGGCAGATGCCGCAGATTCCACACATGTATAAATCGTCCCTTATTTTTCTGGATGGCAGGGCGCCCGGTGGTTGACCGGTTGACCGCGCCGGTTATACCGCATCCGCTGGTTATCGGCAATGCGGGGAGAAAAGGATAAGACCTGGTCCATACTACCTGGATTCCCAGGGGGGGTAAGCGCCGGGAATTCTGCTCAGGTGGGAGCCTCTGGATGAAGCGGCTGCAAGACGCTTGTTGATGATTCGCGTGGAGGCTTCTTAGTTCGATTCTGCTTTTTGTTGCCGCTCGAGCAGATTGTGCACCGCCCTGCGCGGGTCGAGTTGCCGATAGATGACTTGGTAGACCTGCTCGGCGATCGGCATCTCCACGCCGCTGCGCTGGGCCAGTAGGAATACCTCCTGTGCGGTCTGAATCCCCTCCACCTCCTGACCGATCTCTGCACGCGCCTGCTCGACGCTCAAACCCTTGGCTAGCGCCAGCCCCATGCGGCGGTTGCGTGACTGATTGTCGCTGCAGGTCAGGGCCAGATCGCCAAGCCCGGCCAGCCCCATGAATGTGTCCGGTTTGCCGCCGAGGGCGATGCCGAGGCGCATGATCTCGGCCAGGCCGCGGGTGATCAGTGCGGCGCGGGTGTTGGCGCCAAACCCCAGGCCGTCGGCGATGCCGGCAGCGATGGCGATGACGTTTTTGCTGGCGCCGCCGACCTGTACGCCAATCATGTCGTCGCTGGTGTAGGCGCGGAACCAGGGGGCGTGCAGGTAGGCCGCAAGCCGTTCGGCGTGGGCTGGGTTGGAGGCGGCTACGGTGATCGCGGTGGGTAGGCCGCGGGCCACTTCTCCGGCGAAGGTGGGGCCGGAGAGCACTGCCAGATCGTGTTCGGGGAGTATCTCTGCCGCTACCTGGGAGAGCAGTTTTTGGCTGCCGGGCTGGAAGCCTTTGGTGGCCCAGGAGATGCCGGTGGCCGGGTCGAGCAGCGGTTTGATCTGGTTGAGCACGGCACTGAAGGCGTGGCTCGGCACCACCAGCAGCACCTCGTCGGCCCCATCCAGCGACTGCGCCAGATCGGTGGTGGGCTGGAGGTTGTCGGGAAACTCTATGCCGGGCAGAAACTGCTGGTTCTGGCGCTCCCGTGCGAGTTGTTCGATATCTGCTGGGAGATGCCCCCAGAGGGGCACATCAAAGCCGTTTTGCGCAAGCAGAATCGCCAGCGCGCTCCCCCAGGAGCCGGCGCCAAGTACGGCGATCTTGTTGCGCGCCTGGTTCACTGAGGCTCAGTGGGTGGCTTCGCCGCCTGCTTCTGCCATCTTCTGCTGGTGCTGGGCGTAGAGCGCGTCGAAGTTGATCGGTTGCAGCACCATCTGTGGGAAGCTGCCCTTGGTGACCAGGTCGGAGATCGCCTCGCGCACGTAGGGGAAGAGCAGGTTGGGGCAGTAGGAGCCCATCAGCGGGCCCATCTCCTGATCCGGAAAGCCGCCGATGCTGAAGATGCCGGCCTGTTGCACCTCGGCCAGATAGGCAGTCTGCTCACCCAGCTTGGTGGTGACGGTGACAGTCAGCACCACCTCGTGGATCCTATCCGTGAGGGTGTTGACCTCACTGTTTATGTTGATGTTGGTCTCCGGCTTCCACTCCTGCTGGAAGATTGCCGGGGAGTTTGGGGTCTCAAAAGAGGTGTCTTTGAGGTAGACGCGTTGCAGGGAGAGCTCGCGCTGTGGCTGCTGGTTTGCTTCCTGGTCTGTCATGGGAACTGCTCCTGGTTACTTTAAGTTGTGTTACTTGCGCGTGATCGGCAGATTGGCGCTTTGCCAGGCAAGGATGCCACCGCGCAGGTTGTAGACCTGTTCATAGCCCTGTTTGCGCAGGATCTGGCAGGCGCTGGCGGACTGGGCGCCGGAGCGGCAGCCGATGATGATCGGGCGCTGCTTGTGTTTTTCGAGGGTGGCGAGCTGGTTGCTGAAGCCATTCATCGGGATGTTGAGAGAGTTGATGATATGGCCCTTGTGAAAGTCAGCGGCGGGACGCACGTCGAGTACCAGCGCGTCCTGCCGGTTGATCATCTCGGTGGCGGCAACCGGATCGACGCTGCCCTTGTCGCCCTGCAGCAGGTTGTGTACCAGCAGGCCGCTGACGAGCAGAAAGGGGAGTACCAGCATCCAGTGGTTGGTGACGAACTCGATGAGTTGATCCATTCAAAGCCTCAGAAAGAAAACGCTTGGAAAAAGTGACGGCAGTGTATAACAGGAGTCGCTCCCGGTTAAGTCGCACCGGGAGGATTATTGAGATGGGTTTCGATCAAGTTGGGATCCAGAAACCCCTTAGCTGCTGTGGGTGCAGAAAACTTCCCGCATCATGCCGATCAGCCGCAACGTGCGGAAGTCACTGACCCGGTAGTAGACCCGGTTGGCGTCCTTGCGCGAGGCGAGAATGCCTTTGTCGCGCAGGATCGCTAAGTGCTGGGAGATGTTGCTCTGCGAGGTGCCGACCTGGTCGACGATCTCCTGCACGCTGACCTCTTGGTCCCCGAGGGTGCAGAGGATCTTTAGCCGCAGTGGATGGGACATGGCCTTGAGTGAGCGCGAGGCCCGATCGACATCGTCATCAGTGGCGAACAGAGTGTCGACAGCATCGGTATCGGCTTCCAACACGGGTTTGCTCGGTTTACCAAATTTCTGTTGCATCGAGTTACGCCTTAATTATTGTCTAATACAATAATACGCTGTTTATGTTGGGCTTGAGAAGCCCCAGATTTTCTGCTGGATCTTGCCGATTCCACGCTTTGATGGAGTTCCCCTCTCTATTGGCGTGTTGTATGCCGCCTAAATAAGTGCCTTAATAACGAATTTTCTGTAGCACGGGTGATCAGCGCCCGGGAAGCAAAACGAGGTTAAACGCCGCTCATGACGGACAAGCTAAAACCCGTCGTTCTCCTCATCCTGGATGGCTGGGGATATCGGGAAGCGACTGAAGCCAATGCCATAAACTCGGCAAAGACACCGGTTTGGGACAGGCTCTGGAAAGAGTATCCCCACACCCTGATACGCACCTCTGGTGCGGCGGTTGGCCTGCCCGGCGGGCAGATGGGTAACTCGGAGGTCGGGCACCTCAACTTGGGTGCCGGGCGGGTCGTCTATCAAGAGTTTACCCGAGTAGGGCGCTCCATCCGGACCGGCTCCTTTTTCAACAATCAGACGTTGACCAGCGCTGTGGATGCTGCCGTCGAAAAGGGCAAGGCAGTGCATATCCTCGGCCTGCTCTCGCCGGGCGGGGTGCACAGCCACGAGGCGCACATTCACGCGATGGCCCGGTTGGCGGTGGAGCGGGGCGCGACACGCACCTACGTACACGCCTTTCTGGATGGCCGGGATACCCCGCCGAAGAGCGCGAATGCCTCGATTCGGGCGATGAATGACTGTTTCGATGAGCTGGGACATGGCTCGATCGCCAGTATCATTGGTCGCTACTATGCGATGGACCGGGATCACCGCTGGGATCGCATCGAGGCCGCCTATGATCTGCTGACCCGCGGTGAGGGGATCCACCAGGCGGAGAGCGCCTGCCGAGCGCTGCGGGATGCCTATGCGCGGGAGGAAACCGATGAGTTTGTCGAGGCGACGGCGATCGTGCCGCCGGGAGGCACCCCGGTAAAGATCGAAGATGGCGATGTGGTGATCTTCGTCAACTACCGTTCCGACCGGGCGCGTCAGCTGACACAGGCCTTTATCGATGATGATTTCGACGGTTTCGAACGCAAAAGCCGGCCGAAGATCCACTCCTTTGTCAGCCTCACCCAATACAACAAGAAGTTCGATATTCCGGTGGCCTTCCCGCCGGAGCGCCTGAACAATGTCTTCGGCGAATATATGGCGCGCCTAGGTATGCGCCAGCTGCGCCTCGCTGAGACCGAAAAATATGCCCATGTCACCTTCTTTTTCAACGGTGGGCGGGAGGAGCCGTTCGAGGGAGAGGATCGTATCCTGGTGCCCTCGCCGCAGGTGGCGACCTACGACCTGTGTCCGGAGATGAGCGCCGAGGAGGTGACCGACCACCTGGTGGAGGCGATCGAAGGCGGCAAATACGACGCCATCATCTGCAACTATGCCAATACTGACATGGTCGGGCACACCGGCAAGATGGAGGCCGCGGTGCAGGCGATTGAAACCATTGACCACTGCCTGGGACGAGTGCAGAAAGCCCTGCACCGGGCTGGTGGCGAGATGCTGATCACCGCCGACCACGGCAATGCAGAGCAGATGGAGGATTTCGACCACCACCAGCCGCATACTGCCCACACCACCAATCCGGTGCCGCTGGTCTATGTCGGACGTGAGGCGGAGCTGGAAGAGAGCGGCGCGCTCTGTGACATCGCGCCAACCATGCTGAAGTTGATGGCGGTGGAGCAGCCGACGGAGATGAATGGGCATCCCCTGGTGCGGTTTGAAGCCGAGTAGTGGGGATGAGACCGGAGCTGGCGCGCTTGGCTTGGTTGCTGCTAGTCGGATTGGGGCTGGCCTGCGGCATGCCACTGTCGGCTGCACAGCCCGACTATCAGGAAAAAACCGAGGAGCTGCAGCTGATCAAATCGCGCATCAAAGAGCTGCAGTCGAAACTGGAGCAGACTAAGGGCCGACAGCAGCAGCAGAACATCGCCCTGCGCGAGACCGATCAGCACATCGGTGCCCTGGCGCGTCGGGTCAGAGTCATCGAGGTTGGCCTGAAACGTCAGCAGCGGCGGATGGGCAAGCTGGAGCGCCAACGCGCCGATGCCCGCCTGCAGCTCGACAAACACCGCCAGAGCGTGGAGCGACAGATCCGCTCTGCCTACGCCATGGGACGCCAGGAGAAGATCAAGATCCTCCTGAGTCAGCAGGATCCAGCCGTGGTCAGTCGGGTGATGGTGTATTACGATTATCTCAATGCCGCGCGCCTTAAACAGATGGCAGAGATCCACGAGGTGCTGCAACGGCTCAATCTGATTGAGCAGGAGATCGTCCAGGAGGAGCAGCGGCTGCAGCAGTTGCAGGCCAAAGCAAACACGGAACAACAACGGCTTGAACTGGCGAAACGGGACCGCGAGCAGCTCATTGCCTCTCTCAACAGACAGCTCGCCAGCAAGGGGGTGGAGCTGTCGCAACTGCAGGAGGATGAAACTCAGCTCAGCTCGCTGCTCTCCAGCCTGCAGCAGGCACTGGCGGACATTCCGGTCGATCCGATGCAGCAGAAACCCTTTAGCGTCCGCAAAGGCAAACTGCAGTGGCCGTCGCGCGGACGACTCACGGCAGGTTTCGGTTCGCCGCGGAATGTGGGTGAGCTGCAGTGGGATGGGGTGGTGATTGCCGCCCCGGAAGGGGGCGAGGTGAAGGCGGTACATCGTGGCCGGGTCGCCTTCGCCGACTGGATGCGTGGTTTTGGCCTGCTGCTGATCCTCGACCACGGCGACGGTTATATGAGCCTCTATGGCTATAATCAGAGCCTGTTTAAAGAAACCGGGGAATGGGTCGAGCCGGGTGAGGTAGTGGCCCTGGTTGGCAGTAGTGGTGGCCGTCCCAGCCCTGGCGTTTATTTCGCCATCCGCCACAATGGACGCGCAGTCAATCCGAAAAAATGGTGCCGGCGCAGTCGCGGCAACCGGGTTGGCTGGCTGGTCGAGCCGCCACAGACCCGGGTGGCAGATGAACATGGTATAGCGCCCCGCTCCGGCCGGGCCGATCAACTGAGAAGAGCAGCATGAAGTCAGCTAAGGTACGTAATTTCCTGGTGGGTCTGATGGCAATCAGCATGGGCCAGCTTTCTGCTGTTGCCGCTGCGCAGCAGCCGGAAAGGCCGACTGCCGAGCTGCCACTGCAAGAGCTACGCGCCTTTGCCGAGATCTTCGGCCGGATCAAGGCTAACTACGTTGAGCCGGTGGACGACAAGACGCTACTGGAGTACGCGATCCGCGGCATGCTCTCCGGTCTCGATCCCCACTCTAGCTATCTGAACGCGGATGAGTACAAGGAGCTGCAGGTCGGCACCACCGGCCAGTTCGGCGGCCTGGGCATCGAGGTTGGCATGGAGGATGGCTTCGTCAAGGTGGTCTCACCGATCGATGACACCCCAGCACAGCGTGCCGGGGTGCGCGCCGGCGATCTGATCGTGCGTCTCGACGAGACCCCGGTAAAGGGCATGAGCCTGAACGACGCAGTCAAGCTGATGCGTGGTAAGCCCGGTACCAAGATCATCCTGACCATTGTACGTGAAGGCCAGGAGCAGCCGCTCAAGATTGAGGTGGTGCGCGATATCATCAAGGTCACCAGTGTCAAGAGCCGGCTGCTGGAAGATGCCTTCGGCTATGTGCGGATCTCCCAGTTTCAGTCCCACACCACGGATGACCTGCTGAAGGCGATCGAGAAGATGAAGAGCAAGGTGGGCGGACCACTGAAAGGGCTGGTGCTCGATCTGCGCAACAACCCTGGTGGGGTGCTCAACGCGGCAGTCTCAGTGAGTGACGCGTTTCTCGAAGAGGGGCTGATCGTCTATACACAGGGTCGCATCAATGACTCGGCGCTGCGCTTTGAGGCGGCCCCGGACGATGTGCTCAACGGCGCACCGATCGTGGTGCTGGTCAACGCCGGTTCCGCCTCTGCCTCGGAGATTGTGGCCGGTGCGCTGCAGGATCACGACCGGGCGGTGATCATGGGGCGCGCCACCTTCGGCAAGGGCTCGGTGCAGACCATCATCCCGGTCAACAAGGTCTCCGCGGTCAAGCTCACCACTGCCCGCTACTTCACTCCATCCGGCCGTTCGATCCAGGCGGAGGGGATTAAGCCTGACATCGAGCTGCAGGATGTAGAGATTGCCAAGGTGAAGAACAATGGCGTTTCGCCACTCAAGGAGGCCGACCTCTCCGGTCATCTATCGAACGGCAATGGTGACGCCAAAGGGAAGAAGAAAAGGGCGGAGAAGCGTAATAAGGATGACCAGGAGGCGATTGCCGCGCTGCTGGCAAAGGACTATCAGCTCAACGAAGCGCTCAATCTGCTCAAAGGGTTGGCGATCTTCAATCGGCCCGATGCGGGTTGATCGATGTTGCTGAAAAAGCTGCCACGCACGCTCCTGAGCCTGCTCGCTCTGCTGCTGTGCAGCGCAGTGGTGGCGGCTGAGCCTGAGGTGCCTGCAGAAGATGATCCGCCGCTGGTTGCGCTGATCATCGATGACATGGGTAACCTGATGCAGCGTGGCGAGCGCGCCCTGGCGCTGCCCGGCAAGGTCACCTACTCTTTTCTGCCCCACACTCCCTACGCGCGTCAGCAGGCGGATCAGGCGTATCGCCTGGAGCGGGAGGTGATGCTGCACCTGCCGATGGAGTCGCTTGAGGCGCTGCCCCTTGGTGAGGGCGCCCTGCTCACTGGGATGACAAGCCAGGAGCAGGCGGAGGTGCTGGCTGCAGCAGTCTCCTCGGTGCCCCATCTGGCGGGCATCAACAACCACATGGGCAGCATGATGACCGCAGATGGCGTGGCGATGCAGCAATTCATGGCGTTGATCCGCGACACCGGGCTGTTCTTTCTCGACAGCCGCACCACCGACAAAACCCTCGCCGAACAGTCGGCTCAAGAGAATCTGGTTGCCACCGGCCGGCGGGATGTGTTTCTCGACAACCTGCGGCAGCCAGAGGCCATCCGTGCCCAGTTCAAGCGGCTGCTAGCGCTTGCCCGCAGCCAGGGCCACGCGATCGGCATCGCTCACCCCCATCCGGAGACCCTTGAGGTGCTGGAAGCGCTACTGCCTGAACTGGAGCAGCAGGGCATCCGACTGGTGCCAGTGTCACAACTTATCAACCAAGGGAGAAGCCAATGGCACGCGTCCTCGTCCCCCTCGCCCAAGGCTGTGAAGAGCTCGAAGCCGTCACCATCACAGATCTACTGACTCGCGCCGGNGTGGAAGTGGTGACGGCCGGTCTGGATGCAGAACCGGTGCTCGCCTCCCGCGGCCTGAAGATCATCCCCGACACCAGCCTCGACCAGGCGCTGGATCAGCGGTTCGACATGATCGTACTGCCCGGTGGCTTGCCGGGCGCCGACCACCTCAATAATGACCCGCGCATTCACTCCCTGCTGCAACGCTTGGCCGACGCCGGTGGCTACACTGCGGCGATCTGCGCCGCGCCCAAGGTGCTGGCCAGCGCTGGCCTACTGGATGGACGCGAGGCGACCGGCTATCCGGGAACTCTGGAGGCGCTGGGATTGACACAGGTGCGGCTGAGCGGCGAGGCGGTGGTGACCGACGGCAGGGTGATCACCTCGCGCGGGCCGGGTACCGCGATAGATTTCACTTTGGTGCTGATCGAACGGCTGGTGGGCAAGGAGACACGAGACAAGGTTGAGGCGGGGCTGGTGCGTTGATCTGCCGGATCAACTCTGCGGCGATGAGTTGAGATAGATCACCTCGGCGGAGTCGCTCTTCTTCGCTTGCTCCGGCTTGGGGCCATGTTCCGGCACCAGCTGGTGCAGCAGCTCCAGCAGCTTCGCCTCATCCATCGCCTCGCAGGCGGCGGTGATCTGCTCCAGAGTGGCGTTCAGTGCCATCCACTCGACCTGCCGGTGGCGCGCCAGCCGCACCTTCTCGTGGGCGGTGCCCTCCAGCTGCTCCTTCTCATGGAACAGCTCCTCATAGAGCTTCTCGCCGGGCCGTAGGCCGATGTACTCGATCTCGATATCCTCGCCGGGGGTTTTGCCGGAGAGGCGGATCATCTGCTCTGCCAGATAGCTGATCTTCACCGGCTCGCCCATGTCGAGGACAAAGATCTCACCGCCTTGCCCCAGCACCATGGTCTGCATGATCAGCTGGCAGGCCTCGGGGATGGTCATGAAGTAGCGCTCCATGCGCGGATCGGTGACGGTGAGCGGGCCGCCGCTGGCGATCTGCTGACGAAACAGCGGGATCACGCTACCGGCGGAGCCGAGCACGTTGCCAAAGCGCACCGTGATGAAGCGGGTCTGCGACTGTCGGTTCAGATTCTGACAGAAGATCTCCGCCGCGCGTTTGCTTGCCCCCATGATGTTGGCCGGGTTGACCGCCTTGTCGGTGGAGACCAGCACAAAGTCGGAGCAGCCGCAGCGGTGTGCCGCCAGCGCGACGTTTTGGGTACCGAGCACGTTGTTGCGCAGCGCCTGGCGGAGCTGTGGCTCGAGCATCGGCACATGCTTGTAGGCGGCGGCGTGGAACACCACTTGTGGGCGGTGCTGGTCGAAGGCGTGGTTGAGATAGGCGGCGTCGGTGACATCCCCCAGCTGGTAGGCAAGATTCAGTTGTGGGAAGTGCTGGCGCAGCTCCATCTCGATGGTGTAGAGGTTGAACTCACTGTTCTCGAACAGCACCAGCTGCGCCGGGCCGAGGGCGGCGAGCTGACGGCAGAGTTCGGAGCCGATCGAACCGCCGGCACCAGTGACCAGGATGCGTTTGCCAGCCAGCGCCTGACGGATCTCCGGCCAGTCGAGGGAGACCGGTTCGCGGCCGAGCAGATCCTCGATACTGACCTCGCGCAGCTGGTTGATCTGTACATTGCCCGACATTAGATCCTGCAGTTGCGGCACCGAGCGGAAGGGCACGCCGGCTTGTTCGCAATACTCCACCACCCGGCGCATTTGCTTGGAGGTGGCGGAGGGGATGGCGATCATGATCAGGTCGATCTCGTGCTCGCGGACCAGGCCGGGAATCTGCTGGCAGGCGCCAGCCACCGGGATGCCGTGGATCTCGCGCTTGTGGCGGCGACGGTTGTCATCGGCGAAGGCGATCGGCTGGAATGCCTCGCGGCGATTGCGCAGGATGTCGCGGGTGAGCATCTCACCGGCTTTGCCGGAGCCGACGATCAGCACTCGCTGACCGGCGGAGAGGTAGAGGTGATGATCCTTTAGCCAGCGGTAGAGTAGGCGCGGCCCGCTCAGCAGTATCACTAGCAGCAGCGCGTGGAGCAAAGGCACCGAGCGGGGGATGCCGACGCCGCGGGTGATCAGGAACAGGATCACCATAGCAATCGCGGTACCGATGACGATGGCTTTGAGGATGCGCAGCAGGTCGGGCAGTGAGGAGAAGCGCCAGATGCCCCGATAGAGCCCGAGGAAGAGGAAGGTGGCGGCCTGTACCGGCAGCAAGATCAGCAGCGCAAACAGCCCGGCCTGGAGATAGTCGTCGGGGATTGTCTCCAGATTGAAGCGCAGCCAGTAGGCACCCAGCCAGGCCAGCGGCACCATCAGCAGATCATGCAGAAAAGCGGTGCCAGTGGAGCGAAAGCGCGGCGGGATGAAATTGATCAGATGCGGCATGGCGCTTCCTGTGTGACTCTTCGCTCGGGTATCATCGGCGGCGGCCTCTACATGATGCGATGGCTCGCCTGGCTCAGCGGCTGATGATTCTGCCACAGACAGAGCCCCCGGTCGCTACAGCGCGCCCCAATTGGACGAGGGCGGCTGCCACAGTCTGGCTGCGATCACAGAGATATTATGCTGCTTCGACACACGCTGATCTATTTTTTTGCCAAATTCGGCCCGGGCCTGATCAATCTGCTGGCGCTGATCCTCTACACTCGGCTGCTGGATCCCCAGGCGTATGGTCGTTTTTCGGTAATCTTTTCGCTGGTCAGTTTCTTCAACATTTTCCTCTATTACTGGCTCAGGGTAAGCATCACCCGGCTGCGTCCACGCTACCCAGATCCGGCCCAGGGGTTGGGCCAAGCCATTCTCATCGGTTTTGTGACGGCGAGTCTGCTGGGGGTATTGCCCTTTGTCGGCGCGCTTGTCTGGTTCTCCGATGGGGGTTGGTTGGTGTTGCTGGCGCTGTTGCTGATGTGGTCGCTGGGTGGATTCGAGATGACCCTGGAGTTACTGCGCTCCGGTGCTCGACCAGCCCGTTTTGGGGTGACCAGCCTGGTCAAGTCGGTCGCTGCGCTGCTGATCTCGTTGGCGCTGATCGAGGCTGGTTATGATGGTGTGGTGGCCCTGTTAATGGGTTTGTTCTCGCTACCCTGTTGGGTAGTGTTATCAATCTTCGACTCTGGCGTGAAATGATTCCGTCCAGGGCCGCACATCGCCAGCCGGCTACGTGAGCTGGGCCATTTTGGCTGGCCGCTGGCGGTTAACTTTGTGCTGCTGACGCTGGTCTCGGTGACCGACCGGATCATGCTCTCGGCGATCAGTGGTGACAGCGAGGCGGGCATCTACTCTGCCGCTGACAATCTGGTGCAGTACTCTCTGCCGCTACTCATGGTGGTGGTTAACCTGGCCGCCTATCCGCTGATCATGCAGGCATTTGAGAACCAGGGTGAGGAGGCCGCCAGGGCGCGTATCCGACACCATTTTCTGCTGTTGTTCGGGCTGGGGCTACCCAGCAGCGCAGGCATCATCGTGCTGGCAGAGGGGCTGGCAGCGGTGGTGTTGGGGCGCGATTTTTCCACAGCGGGGGCGGAGCTGATACCCTATATCGCCCTGTCGGCCTTTCTGTTAAGCATCAAAGCGGGCTATTTCGACCTCTCGTTCCAGCTACAGCGCAACACCCTGGGTCAAGTGTGGGCTGCGGGGGCGGCGGCAGCGGTGAATATCCTGCTGAATCTGCTGCTGATTCCGCAGATGGGAATGCAGGGGGCAGCTATCGCCAGTGTCGCAGCTGCACTGACCGCGGTGGTGATCAGCGCCTTGCTTGGACGCCGCCACTTCCGGCTGCCCTTCCCTCGACAGGATTTTATTAAAATAGCCGCTGCGACCCTGATGATGGGGGGGGTGCTGTGGATTATCGGCTTTGCGCCGGGGGTGGTTGGTCTGCTGCTGGGAGTGTTGTGCGGACTGGTGGTTTATGGGGTGATGCTGCTGCTGTTTAATCCGGGTAACCTCACCTATGAGTTGGCAAGACGCTGGCGCAGGGTAAAAAGTGATGCCTGACAGGCAGTCTGAAGGCAGAGTGAGCGGATGGCGATAGTCGATAAACATAAACTCCTGGAGCAAGTGGAGGCGCGCAGTGAACTCACTCTGGAGTTGGGCTGTGGCGCCCGCAAGCGCGATCCCAAGGCGATCGGCATTGATGCCCTCGATCACGAGGCGGTGGACATTGTCGGTGATGTGCTGGATGTGTTGCGGCAGCTTCCGGACGATGCCGTCGCCTCGGTCTCCTCCTACCACTTTGTCGAGCATGTGGAGGATATCGAGGGGCTGATGCGGGAGCTGGCCCGGGTGATCCGCCCCGGCGGTAAGCTGCTGTTTGTCGCGCCGCACTTTTCCAATCCCTACTACTACTCCGACTACACGCATCAGCGCCCCTTCGGTCTCTACAGCTTCTCCTATCTGGCGGAAGACCGGCTGTTCAGCCGTCGGGTGCACAACTACCAGCAGCTCAATGCGTTTGAGATCCAGGCGGTGAAGCTGATCTTCAAATCCCCACGCCCCTTCTATGTGCGTTATGGCCTGAAGCGTATCTGGCAGCTGTTGTTCAACCTCAATACCTACCTGATGGAGTTCTACGAGGAGAACCTCTGCTACCTGTTTCCCTGCTATGAGGTGCGCTATCAGCTGGTAAAGAAGGGTGGGGACAGCCCGGCATGAAGGTGCTTTTGTTGAGCCGTTACGGCCGCATGGGAGCCAGCAGCCGTATCCGCTCCTACCAGTATCTACCCTATCTGCAGGGCCAGGGCATTGAGGTGGAGGTCGCGCCGCTATTTGGTGATGACTACCTGAAACAGAAGTACCAGGGGCAGGTCAGTGCGGCAGGGGTGTTCAGATGCTATCTTCATCGGCTGCAGCTGCTGCTGCGGGCCAGAGAGTTCGACGTGCTGTGGATCGAAAAGGAGCTCTTCCCCTGGCTGCCGGCGCTGGCCGAACAGCTGCTATCGCTGTTCAAGGTCCCCTATGTGGTGGACTATGATGACGCTATCTTCCACCGCTACGATCTGCACCGCCGCAAGCTGATCCGCCAACTGTTGGGAAACAAACTCGACCAGGTCATGCGTGGTGCCAGTTTGGTGATCGCCGGCAACAGTTATCTGGCGGAACGGGCTGAGAGCGCTGGCGCATGCTGGGTGGAGATTCTGCCCACGGTGATCGATCTGGCGCGTTATGAGGCTAGGCCTGCCGTGGAAAGAGAGGCGTTTGTCATCGGTTGGATCGGCTCACCGATCAACACCCCCTACCTCAAGCTGATCGAACCGGCGTTGACTGAGATCTGTCGTGACCATCAGGCCCGACTGCTGCTGGTGGGGGCCGATTCCATTGAGATGAAGGGGGTGCCGATCGAACATCGCAGCTGGTCAGAGGCGGATGAGGTGGTCAATATTCTCGACTTCGATGTCGGCATCATGCCGCTGCCCGATACCCCTTGGTCGCGGGGCAAGTGCGGCTACAAACTAATCCAGTACATGGCCTGTGGCCGCCCGGTGGTGGGTTCGCGGGTTGGCGCCAACATCGATGTCGTGGAGCAGGGCGTAAACGGCTTTCTGGCTGATTCGATGGATGAGTGGATCGACGTTTTGAGCCGCCTGCGCAACGACCGTCAGCTCAGGATCGAGCAGGGTGCGGCGGG
>NZ_AFOC01000066.1:0-21525 GCF_000224455.1 endosymbiont of Riftia pachyptila (vent Ph05) | reverse complement strand
CTTCCGAAGCGACCCCTGCCAACTCCATCAACTCAGCCCTAAGCAAGGCGTTGATCGCCTGACTATCTTCCACCACAAGCGCATGTCGAGACGTCTCTGCGGCTAATTTTGATGCATGACTGGGGCTAGAAGACATAGACATTAAGTCGATTCCTTATAGGATGGAAATGGCGGCCTGAATGATGATCAATCGCTTATTGAGAAGACTATAGCGAACAGGCAACAAAGCAGGGCGCGGAAATGAGAGATGTCACCTATTTTCGCCAGAAAGCAGGCGTGAGCAGCACCAGCAGGGTGAAGATCTCCAACCGCCCCAGCAACATCGCAAAACAGAGGATCCACTTTGCCGGATCGTTCAGCCCCGCATAGTTGGCACCGACCCCCGCCAGTCCCGGCCCCAGGTTGTTGATGCTCGCCGCCACCGCCGAGAAGGCGGTCATCAGGTCGAGCCCGGTCAGTGCCAGCGCCAGATACATCAGGGTGAAGCTGGCCATGTAGAGGGCAAAGAATCCCCACACCGCCTCCACCACCCGGGTCGGCACGGTCTTGCCGCCGATGCGGATCGGGATCAGCGCGCTAGGATGGATCAGTCGGTTGATCTCGCGAAAGCCCTGTTTGATCAGCAGTAGGAAGCGGATCACTTTGATGCCACCGCCGGTGGAACCAGCGCAGCCACCGATGAAGCTGGAAAACAGTAGCAGGATCGCGACGAACCCTGGCCAGAGCGAATAGTCAGCCGTGGTGAAGCCGGTGGTGGTACCGATGGAGACCGCCTGAAACAGCCCCTTGGTAAATGCCTCGCTCCAGTCGGTATAGGTGCCCATACCGTAGAGCGCCAGGGTGACGGCGAGAAACACCAGCCCCAGACTGGTCAGATAGAAGAGGAACTCGCTATCCGCCAGATAGATCTTCAGGGAGCGCCGCCGCACCGCCACAAAGTGGAGCGCAAAATTGGCCCCGGAGAGCAGCATAAAAACCACCGCCACCATCTTTATCAGGGTGCTATCGAAATACCCCATGCTGGCGTCGTGGGTGGAGAAACCGCCAATCGCCACCGTGGAGAAGGCGTGCCCCACCGCATCGAACAGGCTCATGCCCGCGCCCCAGTAGGCGAGGGCGCAAGCAATGGTCAGCCCCAGATAGATCAGCCACAACGCCTTTGCCGTCTCGGTGATACGTGGCGTCAGCTTGCTATCCTTCATCGGCCCGGGGGTTTCAGCCCGGTAGAGCTGCATACCACCGATCCCGAGCATCGGCAGCACCGCCACCGCCAGTACGATGATGCCCATACCACCAAGCCACTGTAGTTGCTGCCGATAGAAGAGGATCGAAGGCGGCAGATGGTCGATGCCGACAATCACCGTCGCGCCAGTGGTGGTGAGACCGGAGATCGACTCAAACACCGAGTCGGTAAGCGACATCCCAGTCTGGGCCGCCAGCAGAAACGGCAGGCTTCCAGTCAACCCGAGTACCGTCCAGAACATCACCACCACCAGGAAGCCATCGCGCACTCGCAGCTCCTGACGCCGCCCCCGCACCGGCAGCCAAATCAACACTCCAAGCCCCAAGGTAAGCATAAAGCCATCGGTAAAACCGATGAACGCACCGTCCCAATACCAGAGTGAGACCAACATCGGTGGGATCATGGTCAGGCTGAATACCATCAGCAGGATGCCGAGAATACGTTGAACCACGGTGATATTCATAGCCAGAGCTGCCCCTAGAGGAAGGTAATCCCCACCTGAAACAGCTTCTCCACAGCACGAATCTGACGCTTGTCGACCAGAAACAGGATCAGATGATCGCCGCTCTGGATCACCGTATCGTGGTGGGCGATCAGCACCTCCTCACCGCGCACCACCGCGCCGATGGTCGCCCCCTTGGGCAACTTAATCTCCTCGATCGCCCGCCCCACCACCTTGGAGGAACCGGGATCACCATGGGCCACCGCCTCGATCGCCTCCGCCGCGCCGCGCCGCAGCGAATGCACCATCACCACATCACCGCGCCGCACATGGGTCAGCAGGCTGCCAATGGTCGCCTGCTCCGGTGAGATGGCGATGTCGATCGGGGCGCTCTGCACCAGATCCACATAGGCGGCGCGGTTGATCAGGGCCATCACCCGACGCGCACCGAGGCGCTTGGCCAGCATCGCCGAGAGAATGTTTGCCTCGTCGTCATTGGTGATGGCGCAGAACACATCGGTGTTCTCGATGTTCTCCTCCAGCAGCAGGTCTTCATCCGCCGCATCACCGTGCAACACAATGGTGGTGTCGAGCCGCTCAGCGATCTCCCGCGCACGCTGCTGATCCTCCTCGATCAGCTTGACCCGATAGCGGCGCTCTAGCGCCTGCGCCAGGCGCCGACCGATATTCCCCGCCCCGGCGAAGATCAAGCGCTTATAGGGCTTCTCCAACTTGCGCAGTTCGCTCATCACGTCGCGAATATGCTCGGTGGCGGCGATGAAGAAGACCTCGTCATCCTCCTGGATCAAGGTGTCCCCCTGCGGGTTGATCACCTCCCCCTCCCGGTAGATCGCCGCCACCCGCGCATCGATCTCGGGGATATGCTCAAACAGCACGCTCAACCGGTTCCCCACCAGCGGACCGTCGTGATAGGCCTTCACCGCGACCAGCCGCACCAGCCCACCGGCAAAATCGAGCACCTGCAAGGCGCCGGGGTACTGAATCAGACGCAAGATATATTCAGTAACCAGCTGCTCCGGGCTGATCAACACATCCACCGGAAAGGAGTCCAGGGCGAAGATCTCAGGATAGTCGAGGTAGCCTTGGGCACGCACCCGGGCGATCTTGGTGGGGGTATGAAACAGGGTATAGGCGACCTGACAGGCAACCATATTGGTCTCGTCGCTA
The DNA here is from genome assembly GCF_000224455.1 of endosymbiont of Riftia pachyptila (vent Ph05). Lineage (NCBI taxonomy): Bacteria > Pseudomonadati > Pseudomonadota > Gammaproteobacteria > endosymbiont of Riftia pachyptila. The sequence continues at coordinate 18,652 of NZ_AFOC01000066.1, read as the reverse complement.
TTGGTCACCGCCAGGATCATGTCGGCATCCTCACCGCCGGCACGACGCAGCACATCCGGATGGCCGGCGTGACCCTGCACAGTGCTCAGATCGAGCCGGTCCTGCAACTCGTGCAGCAGCTCGGCATTCTGGTCCACTACTGTGATGTCGTTCGCCTCGTGAACCAAAGCGTTGGCCACTGAGCGTCCCACCTGCCCGGCGCCCAGGATGATTATTTTCATTATCCTGCCAGTCGATTGATTGGTTACAGACTCTGCTCGAAGCAGAGGCCCCTTAGGATCCCAAGCCCAGCTCGCTGCCGTCGGTGGCGGTCATCTCTGACTTGCTCCATACAGGCGAATCTTAACCAATTTGCGAGTTGCCTGCGCGACAACCCACTCAGGCTCAGCGCCGCTCTTTGAGCTCGATCTCCAGGCCGCGCAGCTTGCGGTAGAGATGGGTCCTCTCCATGCCGACCTGTTTGGCCATGCGTGAGATATTGCCGCCGCTCTCACGCAGATGGTACTCCAGATAGGCTTTCTCAAACTTCTCACGGGCCTGGCGCAGCGGCAGTTCAAACGCCATCACCGCCTCCATGCCCTCGCTGGAGTGAATCTCTGCCGCCCCCATCGCCGTCTCCACCTCATCCTGGGTGATCTCATCCCCAGCGCCGAGGATCAGCAGCCGCTGCACCAGGTTTTTCAGCTCGCGCACATTACCGTGCCAGCTGTGGTTGCGCAGAAAGTTCTGCGCCCCCACGTTGAAGCGCCGGTAGGGCAGTTTGTCGTGGGCAACAAACCAGTCGACATAGAAGTTGAGCAGATCCGGCACATCTTCGGGGTGCTCGCGCAGTGGCGGCACATGCAGCGGCACCACGTTGAGGTGATAGAAGAGGTCCTCGCGAAAGCGCCCCTGCTTGACCTCTTCTTCGAGATTTCTCTGGGTGGCGGCGATGATCCGCACATCGATCTTCACCGGGTCACTGCCGCCGACCCGCATGAAGGTACCGGTGTCGAGGGCGCCGAGCAGTTGGGTCTGCACCTCCAGGTCCATGTCGGCCACCTCGTCGAGAAACAGGGTGCCACCGGCGGCCTGCTCCAGCCAGCCGTAGTGGACACTGCCCCCCTCCTCGCTGCCGAACAGCTCATAGGCGGCGTTGCCGCGGGCGATGCTGGTCACGCCCAGATCAACAAACGGCCGATCCTTGCGCACGCTCTGACTGTGCAGGTAGCGCGCCAGAGTCTCGCGACCACTGCCCGACTCTCCAGTAATCAACACCCAGGTGTCGTGCTGCGCGATGCGCTTGACCTGCTCACGCAGGCGCTGCATTACCGGGCTCTTGCCGGTGGGTTCCTGCACCGGCGGTGCGTGGCGTCGCAGTCCGACATTCTCACGCTTCAGCTGGTCCGCCTCCAGCCCCCGCTCCACCGTCAGCAGCAACTTTGCCAGCGACAGCGGCTTCTCCAGAAAATCATAAGCACCGAGGCGGGTCGCCTCCACCGCCGTCTCCACCGTGCCGTGGCCCGACATCATGATCACCGGGCAGACCAGGCCATCATCCTCAGCCCACTCCTTGAGCAGGCTGATGCCGTCGATATCGGGCATCCAGATATCCAGCAGCACCAGATCGGGGCGGCGCTCGCGCAGCGCCTGGCGTGCGCTGGCCCCATCCTCCGCCACCGCCACCTGGTACTCCTCGTCCTCCAGGATCTCCCTCACCAGGTTGCGGATATCGGGCTCGTCATCGACCACCAGGATGTGCGGGGCGCTCATAGTTCCTCTCCCTCCAGTTTCTCAAGCAACGGCAGCTGCACGATCATACAGGCCCCATCCTTGCAATTTTCGGCCCACACGATACCACTGTGCTCTTCGACGATCTTCTTCACAATCGCCAGCCCCAGCCCAGTGCCTTTCTGCTTGGTGGTGATATAGGGCTCAAACAGGTTCTTCAGGATCTGCTGGTCGAAACCGGGGCCATTGTCCTGCACCCGCATCTCGAACAGCCGATGGTCACTCTGCTCCACNCCCGCGTCTCCAGCCGCACGCAGCCATCCAGGCGTTCCGCCACCGCCTCCCGGGCATTCTTCAGCAGATTGTGCAGCAGCTGGCGTAGCCGTAGCGGATCGGCCTTCACCTCCACCTCAGCGGCCTCCAGTTGCAGCTCAAAACAGGTCTCTCCGCCATCCGCCCGATAGAGCTCCGCCACCTCCTCCACCAATGCATCGATGCGCACCGGCTTGGTCTCCATCTTCGGCGGACGGGCATAGTCGGAGAAGGCGTTGACCATCTCCTTCATCGCCTCCACCTGCTGCACGATGGTGTGGGTGGCCCGATCCAACACCCTGGCATCCTGCTCCGGCATGCTGCGTAGATATTTGTGGCGCAGCCGCTCAGCGGAGAGCTGGATCGGCGTCAGCGGGTTTTTGATCTCGTGGGCGAGACGCCGCGCCACCTCACCCCAGGCCGCATCCCGCTGGGCGCGGATCAGCATGGTCACATCGTCGAACAGGATCACATGCCCCTTGCGCCCGGCGGGCTGGGAAAACGGCTAAGGTACGACAGATCAGCACCTTGCGTCCCTCGCCGCCGTAGAGGGTCACCTCACCCTGCCACTCCTCCTCCATATCCTGCAGCGGGCTCTGCAGGCTATCGACAAACTGACGCAGCGCACTCGACTCTTGGGCGAAGGCCTGCAACGGCTGCCCTGAAAACGGGTAAAACTGACGCCAAGAATCTTGCCGGCAGCCGCATTCGCAGTACGCAGATGACACTCCGCATCCACCGTCACCACCCCGGAAGAGAGCCGCCCAAGCACCGTTTCCAGATAGGCGCGCTGCCCCTCCACCTCGCGCTGGCTACGCTCCGCCAGGTCCATCGCCTTGGCGATGCGCCGGGTCATGGTGTTGAAGGAGGTGACCAGAAACGCCAGCTCGTCGGCGAGCCGCGGCACCGGCAGCTGGCGGTCGTAGTTGCCCTCTGCCACCGCGCGGGTGCCCTCAGCGATGTTGGCGATCGGAGCCACCATGCGGCGCGCCGAGAAGAACGCCATCCAGACCGCCGCCAGCATCGCAAACACCAGCACCAGCAGCAGCGTCAGCGAGAAGTTGCGCTTCAGCGACTGGCGCAGAAAGGCCAGCTCCTTGTAGCGGTTGTAGGCCAGCTCAAGCTTCTCTGAGAGCGCGCTGACCCGCGCCGAGGTGGGGTAGAGCCCCTGCAGGATCAACGAGCGCCCCATCGGGTCGTGCACCGCCACCCGCACCATCAGCACATCCCCCTCCTGGTCCAGCCCCACATAATCATCACCACTGCGCATCTGCTGGCGGATCTCTGAACTTAGGGTACTCAGCGCAAGCACTGTGGGATCTTCGTTGGAGTAGGCAATCACCTGCCCCGACAGGTCGGTCAGCACCAGCTCGATCGCCCCCGACTTCCGGCGCAACTCGTCGATGGTCAGCGCCAGCGCCGACTCCGAGGCGTCATCGATGCTCGCCATCAGGTTCTCGGTGAACTTCAGCAGCACCCGCTGATTCAGATTGAGCGAGGTCTGCCCCAGTTCCCGTGCATCCTCCATCGCCTCATCGATCTGCACATCGAACCAGGCATCGAATGCCGCCCTGCAGGAAGCTGAAGGAGTAGTAGTAGACCACCCCCACCGGCGCCAGCGAGATCACCACAAACATCAGCACCATGCGCAGGGTAAGGCGAGCGCCGGCGCGGTGGCGCAGATACTGGCGAATCAGGCGCACCGTGTTGAAGGCAATCAGCCCGACCAGCACCACCAGGCCGCTCAGGTTGACCAGCAGCAGCGGCACAAAGTAGCGGCTCAGCTCGGCGGAGTTCTGCACCGCGCTGCTCATCAGGTGCAGCGATACCAAGCAGAATCAGCAGCACCCCTACCGAGAGCNGCCCAGTCGCATGCGTCTTAGGGTCGTAACGGCCATTGTCTCCACCCACTCGAAAGTCGCCACTCAGAATTGAGATAGGCCAGCGGCCGTAGCGGCAACGGCAACGACTCGATATCGAGCGATGCCTTCAGCCAGACCAGGTACTCCTTACCCGGCTCCAGCTGGGCTCTGTCGAGCAGCGCCAGGCCATTGATCTCGCCGAGGGCGCTGATCGCTGCGTCGCGGGTGACGAAATTGCGTTCCTCCCCCTCCTGCAGATCAACCACGCGAAACAGCTCGGTGATAGCGTTGTAGCGTATCTGATAGCGCATCCGCTTGTTGAGCAGCCAGGGCTCCCAGAAGCGCGCGCCACTCCACTCCACCCGCACCAGCAACTCGAAGGTCAGTGGCACGCCATTGTCGAGCGCCTCCAGCGCCGCCTCACTCAAGGCGATAGTCGATATGCGTATTGAGCTGGTAGAGCGCCTCATCCGCCTCGAACTCAACCTTCTCGATGAGAAACTCCGCAGCGCTGCAGAGGCTGCCCCAGCAGAACAGTAGCAGCGCCAGCCAGTGCCTTTTGGCCTCACCCCGGCACCCTCTGCAGACGTGCGTAGTAGAAACCGTCCATGCCTGCTGGCCCGGGGCAATCTGCCGGCCAACACAGCGCGGCTCGCCCCAGCCGGCCTCGATCGGCTGCTCGCGGGCATCATCCGCAGCGCTGCAGGAAGGCTTCGAGCTGCTGTTCGTTCTCCTGCGGCAACAGCGAACAGGTGGCGTAGAGTAGCAGCCCACCGGGTTTCAACAGCGGCCAGATCGCATCCAGGATCTGCCCCTGCAGCCGGCCCAGCCGGTCGATATCCGCCTCGCTACGCAGATATTTGATGTCGGGGTGACGCCGCATCACGCCGGTGGCGGAACAGGGCACATCGAGCAGGATGCGGTCATATTGGCGCTCGGCCCAGCGGCCCTGTGGATGGGCCGCATCGCCGGCCTGCAGCTCAGCCTGCAGGCCGAGCCGCTGCAAATTCTCCGCCACCCGCTGCAGCCGCTGGGGATCGAGGTCGATCGCGGTGAGCCGGAGATCATCGGCCAGCTCGAGCATGTGGCCGGTTTTGCCGCCAGGGGCGGCGCAGGCATCCAGTACCCGCTGGCCGGGCTGCAGCTCGAGCAGTGGCGCGGCCAGCTGAGCGCCGCCATCCTGCACCGAAACCGCCCCATCACTGAAGCCGGGCAGTTCCAACACATCCACCGGTCGCTGCAGCGTCAGCCCGCTCTCGGTGTGGGGAACCGGCTCAGCGGTGATCTGCTGCTCCCGCAGTCGTTCCAGGTAGTCGGCCCGATCCACCTGGCGACAGTTGATCCGCAGACTCATCGGCGGGCGGGCATTGAGGCGGCGATCCGTTCCTGCCAGCTATCCGGCCAACGTTGTTCGATTCGTTGCAGCAGCCAGTCGGGCATGGCGTAGCGACTGCTTGGCTGCCGATCGACCTTTTCCTGCAACACTGCCTGCTGGCGCTGAAAGTTGCGCAACACGCCGTTGATCAGCCCCACGCCCCAGCGTTTGCCCAGCCGGCCTGCAGCACCGGCGGTCTCATGGATCGCCGCATGCGCAGCGACACGCATCTCACTCAGCTGATAGAGGCCGATCAGGATCAGCGCCTGCAGGTCCTGATCCTTCGCCTTAAGCGGCTTTTTCAACAGCAGGCCAACCAGCGCCTGCAGGCGTGGATAGCCGCGCATCACACCGTAGCAAAGCTCTTGAGCCAAGGCTCGGTCGCGGGGGTCGTCGAGTCCATTCAGCCGCTCGGGCAGCAGATCGGAGAGGGAGCGCCCTTTAAGTACATCCCGCAACACCCGGGCCGCGATCAGGCGCGGATCAGCTGCCGATTTACGCTGCGTCGCCAGCATCTTCAACCCAACACCACGCCGTCGATCTGGTGGGCGTTGAGAAAGTCGNCCACCTGCATCGCCCGTTTGCCCGGCATCTGCAACTTTTGGATACGCAGCAGGCCCTCACCGGTGGCCACGTCGATGCCTACCTTGCCAGCGGCGACGACAGTGCCAGGCGGCTGCGCGCTCTGCTCATCCAGCGGCTGTGACTCCCAGATTCGCATCACCTTGCCGGCAAAATCGGCCTGAGCCACCGGCCAGGGGTTGAAGGCACGCACCTGGCGGTCGATTTCAACGGCACTACGCTGCCAGTCGATACGGCTCTCCTCTTTTGTCAGCTTACTGGCGTAGCTCGCACGGGCATCGTCCTGCGGCTCGGCTACAGCGCTGCCATCGGCCAGCGCAGGCAGCACCTCGAGCAACGCCCGTGCGCCCAGTTCGGCCAGCCGGTCGTGCAGACTGCCGCCGGTCTCCTCGGCGGTGATCGGACATTTGAGGATGTGCAGCATTGGCCCAGTATCGAGCCCTGCCTCCATCTGCATGATGGTCACGCCCGACTCCTGATCACCGGCATGGATTGCGCGCTGGATCGGTGCGGCACCGCGCCAGCGCGGCAGCAGCGAGGCGTGGATATTGATGCAGCCCAGTCGCGGCGCATCCAGCACCGCCTGAGGCAGCAGCAGGCCGTAGGCCACCACCACCATCAGATCAGCCTGCAACTCCGCCAACGCCTGCTGATCAGCCTCAGCCTTCAGGCTTTTCGGCTGGCGCACCTCAATGTTGTGCTGCAGCGCCAGTTGCTTCACCGGGCTGGCCGCCAGTTTGCGGCCGCGCCCTGCCGGGCGGTCAGGCTGGGTGTAGACGGCGATCACCTGATGCTCACTGGCAAGCAACGCCTGCAGCGCCTCAGCGGCAAAATCGGGGGTGCCGGCGAAGATGATCTTCAACGCTTTATTCATCCTGGGTTTCCTGCATCTGGGCCGCCATCTCTCGCAATCACAGTTTGGGATCGGTGTCTCAGCAATCTTCGTGGCGGCGATCGAAGATGGCGGGGAGCGGACACCGATACGGGTTCAACCACTCAGATCACCTTGTGCTCTCCATCGTCTGTGCTGCGCAATCGGCTCTCTTTTTCGAGCCGCTTGCGAATGCGCTGACGCTTCAGGCTGGAGAGATAGTCGACAAAAAGCTTGCCATTCAGATGGTCGATCTCATGCTGTATACAGACCGCCAACAGGCCTTCCGTCTCCAGTTCGAAGGGCGCTCCATCCCGGTCGAGCGCTCGTACGCTGATCCGTGCGGCACGTTTCACCGATTCGTAGATGCCGGGCACCGAGAGACAGCCCTCGTCCATCTTCTCCTCGCCCTCTTTACTCAGGATCTCCGGATTGATCAGGCAGAGCGGCTGGTTTTTCTCTTCGCTGAGATCGATGACGATGATCTGCTTGGCCACATTCACCTGGGTCGCGGCCAAGCCAATGCCGGGGGCTTCGTACATGGTCTCAAACATGTCATCCACCAGCTTGCGGATGGCATCGTCAACCTGGCTGACCGGCTTCGCCTTGTTGCGCAGCCTAGAATCGGGGAAGTGGAGTATGTCGAGAATTGCCATGGATTGTTCCAGTGTCGTCAGGCCCTGCAGTCGCTCACTCTTGCGGGCGGTCATTTGAATAGCCGATATAGCGGAAGGTAAATAATGTTGAAAGTCAAAGGATCTTCATCTTGCTTTGCCGACCCCGCAGCCCCTTCGCCCGGTACAGGGTGTAATTTGCGGGCATGCTATGGAACCGACGCAAGAAATTGCGCTAACATTATGATCATATTGAAATCCGGGGGCAATTTCCGGCAAGAACTCCGCAGATGGCGGACACATCGCTGTTTGGTCGCATAGGGAATCAACATGTCTTATTTTAGCCACAAACCCGTAGGAATACTCCTCGGACTGCTGTTTTCCTTCGTTGCGCTGGCAGCAGAGCCGATCGCCCTGGACGAGGACCATCCCAGCCGCTATACGGTGCTGGAGGGTGACACCCTGTGGGATATTGCCGATCGTTTCCTGCGCGACCCCTGGCGCTGGCCCGACATCTGGTATGTCAATCCCGAGATCAGCAACCCGCACCTGATCTACCCCGGCGACGTGATCCTGCTGACCTATCAAGACGGCCGCCCGGTTCTTACCCTCGAACGCGACCGCCCCGGCAGGGGCAAACTCTCACCTCATATCCGCGCCACCCCGCTCGATACCTCTATTCCCCTGATCCCGATCGACGCCATCGCGCAGTTTCTCACTCGCCCCTACGTGATGGAGAAGGATCAAATGGAGAGCGCGCCTTACATCGTGCACTTCCTCGACGATCACATTATCGGTGGCGCCGGTGTCAGCTTCTATGCCCGCACCATCGAGCAGCAGGACCCCGGCAAATATGAGGTCATACGCCCCGGCAAGCCTTACAAGGATCCAGCCAGCGGCAAGATCCTGGGGTATGAGGCCAGCTATATCGGCCCCGCCGAACTGCTGCGCAGTGGCGACCCGGCCAAGCTCCAGCTACAGCGTTCGAAGATGGAGGCGATAATCGGCGACCGCCTGCTACCGGTTACTAAAGGGGTGCCACTGCACAGCTTCCAGCCATTGAACTTCGAAGCCCCCCTCGAAGGCCGCATCATCTCAGTGCTCAACGGCGTCTCTCAGATCGGCCAGTACAACGTAGTGGTGCTCAACAAGGGCGCCAGTGATGGTCTCAAGCCCGGCCATGTACTGGAGATTTTGCAAGGTGGCGACGAGATTCGCGACGTCGTCGCCGGTCGTGGCGAGACCGTGAAACTGCCACTGGAGAAGGCTGGCCTGCTGATGGTCTTCCGCACCTTTGAGCAGGTCAGCTTCGCACTGGTAATGCATACCACCAAACCCCTGCACATACTCGATTGGGTACGCCCCCCCGAGGAATAGCGCAGTCTGCAGGCACGAGCGCCGCAAGTCATGGAGGACGCTAGCGTCCTATCGGAGCAAACGGTTGCGTGGCTGCGCGTCAGCCTCGCCCCTGGCGTTGGCCCGCGCACCTTTCTCAAGCTGCTGGAGCAGTTCGACTCTCCCGCCGCTATTCTCCATGCCGACACGCCAGCGCTGCGTCAGTGCGGCCTTGGCGAAGCGGCCATCTCCGCCCTCAAACAGGCTGATTCCCCACTCCTGAATGCCTGTCTGGAGTGGGCATCCATCACCGGCAACCAGCTGCTCACGCTTGACCAGCCAGCTTATCCACCATTGCTGAAGGCGATCCATGATCCGCCCCCGTTGCTCTTCGTAACTGGCAACCCGGAGCTGCTCTCCACCCCGCAGCTGGCCATAGTGGGCAGTCGCAACCCCACCCCCGGCGGCATTCGCAATGCCGAGAGTTTCGCCGAGTTCCTTGCCGCCTGTGGCATCACCATCACCAGCGGACTGGCCATCGGCATTGACGGCGCCGCCCATCGCGGTGCGCTGCGCAGTGGCGCTACCTTGGCGGTCTGCGGCACCGGTCTCGACCGGGTCTACCCAGCCCGGCATCGCCAGCTGGCACGCCAGATCGCCGAGCAGGGTGTACTGGTCTCCGAGTTCCCCCCCGGCACCGCCGCCCTGCCTCAGAACTTCCCACGCCGCAATCGCATCATCAGCGGCCTCTCCGCCGGCACCTTGGTGGTCGAGGCCGCCCCCAAGAGCGGCTCGCTAATCACCGCCCGCACCGCCCTGGAGCAGGGGCGCGAAGTGTTTGCCATCCCCGGCTCGATCCACAACCCACAGGCCCGTGGCTGTCATGCACTGATCAAACAGGGCGCCAAACTGGTGGAGACCGCACAGGACTGTGTCGACGAACTCGCACCACTGCTTGGCCTCAGCGCTGAACCGCCCGCCGGCCAGGAGGCCATCGCCAATTCTCACCACTGGCAGCTCGATGACGACTACCATAGTCTGCTCGAAGCCATGGGATACGACCCGACCTCCCCGGATGAATTGATCACCAAAACAGGTTTGACCGCGGAGGTGGTTTCCTCCATGCTGCTATTGCTTGAGCTGGAAGGATATGTATCATCAGCAGCCGGCGGCCTCTACTGCCGCACTAGAAAATGACTCCCGCCGCGGCGGAAGAGAGAGAAGATGAACGAAAACGTGGTCGACATACTGATCTACCTCTACGAAAACTATATGGATGGTGAGCAGTCACCGCCGACCGATCAGAATACTCTTCGCGACGAGCTGACCCAGGCCGGCTTTGCCGCCACCGAGATCGACAAGACTTTCGACTGGCTCGACGAGCTGGCCGACCACGCCTACCGGCCACCGAGCGTCAGCCACAAGGCGCACTCCCTGCGCATCTTCTCCGAAGAGGAGCAGGCGCGCCTCGACACCAACTCCCGCGGCCTGCTGATGTTCCTCGAACAGAATGAGATCCTCAACCCGGAGGGACGCGAGCGGGTAATCGAACGGGCACTGGCCCTCGACACCCCCTTCATCAGCGAGGAGGAGTTGAAATGGATCGTGCTGCTGGTGCTGATGAACCAGCCCGGCCAGGAAGCCGCCTTCGCCCGTATGGAAGATATGGTCTACAACGAATCCCCCGTCTTTATCCACTGATAAAGATCCAACCATCCCGTGCCCTCAGCGCGGGAGCTGGATCCTGCATCTGCTCCAAGCCTAGCCATTCATGAACCTAGTCATCGTAGAGTCCCCAGCCAAAGCCGGGACGATCAAAAAGTATCTGGGAAGCGGGTTTGAAGTCCTTGCCTCCTACGGTCATGTGCGCGATCTGATCCCCAAAGAAGGTGCCGTCGATCCCAATAACCACTTCGCCATGAAGTACCAGGTGATCGAGAGGAACGAGCGCCATGTGCAGGAGATCGCCAAGCTGCTGAAGCGCTCCGATGCACTCTATCTGGCGACCGATCCAGATCGCGAGGGCGAAGCGATCTCCTGGCACCTCACTGAATTGCTCAGAGAGAAGGGCAAGCTAAAGAACAAACCGGTCTACCGGGTGGTGTTCAACGAGATCACCAAGAAGGCAGTACAGGAGGCGATAGCCAACCCCAGGGAGCTAGCCCAGGAGCTGGTCGACGCGCAACAGGCACGCCGCGCCCTCGACTACCTGGTCGGCTTCAATCTCTCACCACTGCTGTGGAAAAAGATCCGCCGCGGCCTCTCTGCCGGCCGTGTGCAGAGCCCGGCACTGCGCATGATCGTCGAGCGCGAGCTGGAGATCGAGGCCTTCAAAGCCCGCGAATACTGGTCTATCGAGGCCGATACCAGCAAGGATCAACACCCCTTCAGCGCCAAACTGACCCACCTACAGGGCGACAAACTCAGTCAGTTCAGCATCACCGATGAGACCAGCGCCAAGGCCGCCGAAGCGACCCTGCTTGCCGCCGGCACAGATGGCCTGCAGGTGGTCAAGGTCGAAAAGAAACAGCGCCGCCGCAATCCGGCCCCGCCCTTCACCACCTCCACCCTGCAGCAGGAGGCGTCGCGCAAGCTCGGCTTTACCACCCAGCGCACAATGCGCACCGCCCAGCAGCTCTACGAAGGTGTTGATGTCGGCAACGGCACCGTCGGCCTGATCACCTATATGCGTACCGACTCGGTCAACCTGGCCGACGAGGCGCTTGACGAGTTCCGTGAGTTTATCGCCGAGCGCTACGGCAAGGATCAGATCCCCGATGCGCCGCGCCACTTCAAGACCAAGGCGAAGAACGCCCAGGAGGCCCATGAGGCGATCCGCCCCACCTCGGTGCTGCGCCTGCCAACCGAGATCAAGGACCACCTGAGCAAGGATCAGGCGCGCCTCTATGAGCTGATCTGGAAACGCGCCGTGGCCTGTCAGATGATCCACGCCACCATCCACACCGTAGCCGCCGACCTGCAGTGCGGCGAGGGCAACATATTCCGCGCCAACGGCTCCACCATCGCCAAGCCCGGCTTCATCGCCGTCTATATGGAAGGCAAGGACGATGCTGCAAAGGGTGACGGCGACGAGAAGATGCTACCGCCCCTGCAGGAGGGAGAGACAGTGGCGCTGAAGGCGATCCGCCCCGAACAGCACTTCACCGAGCCGCCGCCGCGCTTCACCGAGGCCAGCCTGGTAAAGACCCTGGAGGAGTACGGCATTGGCCGCCCCTCCACCTACGCCTCGATCATCTCCACCCTGCAGGACCGCGAATACGTCACCCTGGAGAAGAAGCGATTTCAGCCCACCGACGTGGGGCGAGTAGTCAACAAATTCCTCACCGACCACTTCACCCAGTACGTGGACTACGATTTTACCGCCAAACTAGAGGACGAACTCGATGCAGTCTCCCGCGGCGAAGAGGCTTGGGTACCGCTGCTGGAGCGATTCTGGACCCCCTTCAAGGAGCGCATCGACTACACCCAGGAGAACGTCAAGCGCAGCGACGTGACCCACGAGGCACTGGATGAGAAGTGTCCCAAGTGCGGCGACCAGCTGTCGATTCGCCTGGGTCGCCACGGCCGCTTCATTGGCTGCAACAACTATCCGAAGTGTGACTACACCCGCGACCTGAACGCCGACAAATCAGAGCAGGATGAGCCACAGGTGGTGGAGGGGCGCAGCTGCCCCGAGTGCGGCTCCCCGCTGGTGATCAAACGCGGTCGCTACGGCAAGTTCATCGGCTGCTCCGGCTACCCCAACTGCCGTCACATCGAACCCCTGGAGAAACCCCAGGATACCGGCGTAAGCTGCCCCAAGTGCGGCAACGGCACCCTGCTGAAGCGCAAATCGAAGCGCGGCAAGATCTTCTACTCTTGTTCCACCTACCCCGACTGCGACTATGCGGTGTGGAACGAGCCGGTCGATGGCCCCTGCCCCCGCTGCGGCTGGCCGGTGCTGACCATCAAGACCACCAAACGCAAAGGCACCGAACGGGTCTGCCCGCAGAAGGAGTGCAGTTTTGCCGAGCCCTATGAGACGGAGCCATCCGACAAGCAGTAATCCATACCCGATTCAGGGCGCACGCCATGGAAGAGATCAAACAGGTAATCCGTAAACGCCAGTAGGCCAGCAACTAATAAACGGCTGCGATGGCCAACTCGCGACTGCCAGACAGTCTGTCAAGACGACTGACGCAAAGGGATCAACAAACTCGGCAATCCACCAAGGCGCATCCATTGGTTGGGCCGAGCCGACATAGCTTGGGCTTCGATCAATGACAAACGTCGACCAAAGACCGTCTATCTATAACAGTAGCTCATGCGATCGACGATCAGCCCCTGGCCATTGGTGATGGTGTCGATGGAGCCAAGCGTCCCGGTGCAGGTAGCGGGTCTAATCCGGTTTTGGTGTGACCGGGACACTGTCGCTCTTGCGCACATGGATCCCCACTAGCTGATTGTCGGCATAGACGAAGTATTTGTGCTTCACCTCACCGGTTGACTTATCGACGACCCGCTCGTAAGCCTTGCCGATGTAGAGGGTCTGCTCTTTATTCGTCTCTTTGCGGAAGCAGGCACGATCGGCGTCGTAATCGAACTCAACCCAGTGATTACCCTTTGCCAGCCGACTCGGCTTGTTGAAGCTAGTCCACTGAATCTCACGCCCGCCACCGGCGGTCATATTGCCGTTCTGGTCGTATCTATAGCCAGTATGGTGCGGGCCGGCGCTGGTCAGGGCGTGGGGGCCTGCGCCAGGCCTCACCACAGTCGTAGTCTCCCACATCAGACTTGAAGCTGATGTTGCCGTTGGCGTCGTAACGCAGGCTGGTGCTGCGCCGATACTGCACGTTGTCGAGGGCATTGTAGCTATAGACCAGACTGCGGATCTGCTTGCCATATTCGAAGCCGCTCTCTATGCCCATCAGTTGGCCGGTACCGGCATGGTAGTCACGGATGGTGATCAGGCCATCGGCCAGTGCAGCTACTACTCAGCCGCCCGGCAGCATCGCGGCTAGTGGCCTGCCAGAAGGTGATATAGCCTGTGCTGGCCTTACCCAGCCGCTCCAGCACTGTGGTCTCTGAGCCGCTGTACCAGTGCTGGACCTGGTGCTTTTCATCCTCGATCAGGTCCGCCAGCACCAACAGTTGGTTAGCCATCTCATAGGTGTTATCGGCGTGATTGCTCAGGGCCTCGCTGACCGCATCGATCTCGCGCATGGTCTGGGTGAGGCTGGCTAGTAGTTCGGGATCGTAGAGGGGGCGGTATTGTTAACTGAGACTTCGATGTAGTCTTGCTGGCTGTCGGCATCGAAATCACCGAAGAAGAGGTGATCGCCGGTAGCCTGGAGGCTGAGCAGAAGATTCTGCCATTGGCTCAGGCTGATCGGTTGCAGCAGCCAACGCCCGGTGCCGCCGTCTTGCAGAATGCGGTAGTGTTGTTCGGGTTTGACCAGAATTCACTGTCCCCCCCAAACCAAACATAATCCGCTCCTCTCCATTTGAGCGCACGATAGCGCCATCCACAACTCCGGCAGAAACAAAATGCAGCGGACGTCACTCAGACCGAGCTCCTGCTCCACGCTAAAGAAAGATCGGTATGGGGCAATGCCGAGCTACATAGCGTGGAGCGCTCAAAGGGAGGGCCATGCGTCGCCGCCAAGTGAAGAAACTGGAACAGGGCAGCGCACTGTTCTACAGCTTTTTTACGCCGAGTAATCTTGTGATGGCCTTACGTTTGCGAGCACAATGCGCCCAAGCTGCGTCTTGAACCGGGGAAACGGCCAAAAAACGCCCAGATGTCGCAAAAAGCGGCATCCAACGGCCCAATTTCTTGAATGGCGGTCGAAAAACAATTTATTCTAAGCGGAATACGAAAAAATCGTCTGGTAACGGGAAGGCTGCCGAAACCTGTCAACTGATCAGTGTTTCCTTAATGTGAAAGTATTCGCGAATGGAATCAAAACGAACTTGGAATCAGAGTATGAGTTCATCATATTTGACTCAACTCAAGCGCCTGACCAACCCTGCTCTGACCACCTCCTTGAATGACTTACTCCAAAGGAACACTTGCATATGCGACGTGACACGCACAGCTGCCTAAAGGATTTTATTTCCCTTTTGTCTGGGATTGCCTGTTCAATCGCTTTCATATCACCGTCTCTGGTCCAGGCAACTCTACCGGGCTCAACTCTCGCTCAAGCTCCTGAGTTGCGGCAAATAGCCAGCACCGGCAATCCTGCCGGCAGCGCGCCATTTGCACCGACAGGATGGGAAGTTTTCTCGCTGGAAAACGCTGCACGGTTGTACAACGTCGGTCACGGTTTTCAGGTAACGATTAACCCAGAGCAGCTGGATCTGAAAACCGCAAAGGGAGATTCACTCACCCTATCGCTGTCAGCATGGGGTTATGAAGATGCGTTACAGCCGACTGCCAAGGGAAATATCAAGATCTCTGGCAACCGGGTGGATATCGATCATGGTCATGGTCTGGTTTGGTGGTCTCTGATGTTGGGGTTTTGGTTTTCCCCGGGCTTTCGGGTCTGCCCCGGTCGGGCTGGTGCTCGGGCTGGTTCGGGTGTTCTTGTTGTTGGCCTGCGTGTGGGTGGACCGCTGTGGCGTGCTGTTGTGTGTTGTGTTTTTGTGTTTTCGGCTCGCCCGGGGGGGTTCCCCGTTAGTTCGTGTCGTCTGGTTGTCTTCTACGTTGTGTTCCCCGTCCTTGCTGGGATGATGGCCATCCGCGCCTGTCTGGTGGGTTTTAGTTTCGGTGTTTCCCGCGCCCGTTGTGCTGTTGTGTTCGACCCACTGCTGGAGGGGGATGTACAGGTAGCGCCTGACTACACCGACCGGCAACGAGGCGCTGATTTCGGATTCAGTGTCGCGATTGACGGCACCACTGCAGTGGTTGGCGCCTATCAGCATCCCGAACTCAACGGGGCGACCGGTGAGTACGGCGCCGCATTTGTATTTGAAATCGACAGCAACAACAACTGGAACCAGGTGGCCAAACTGACCTCGCCTGCCCAAGAGACGGAGCGGTTCGGCTGGGCGGTTTCGATCAAGAACGATGTAATCGTCGCCGGCGCCCCCAAATACGACAATGGCGCAACCAGCCGGGCCGGGCGCGCCTTTGTGTTCGTCCGAGAGGGCGGCGTCTGGGGCCAGACACCGGTCGCGGAACTGACGCCCAATGACCCGGCGCCGGGGGCGCAGTTCGGCTACGCGGTGGATGTGGCCAATCCCCAGGGGGGTAATGACTACACTGTCGTGGTCGGAGCTTGGGGGGATGATAAGGACAATTACGACCCCAGTGACGACGGCGCGCAATCGGACCCCAATGAGTTCTGTTCCGGCATACGCTGCCGTAACGTCGGTTCGGTCTATCTGTTCCATTTTAGCGACGTCACTACCGGCACCTATACCAACAACGCCAGGACCAGCCTCAACGCCACCGCCAAACTGACCGACCTGGATGGCGACGGCGTATACGACACCTCCGCAGATTCAGACGACAAAGACGGCGATACTCTGGGTAACTC
This sequence comes from endosymbiont of Riftia pachyptila (vent Ph05), assembly GCF_000224455.1. Taxonomy (NCBI): domain Bacteria; kingdom Pseudomonadati; phylum Pseudomonadota; class Gammaproteobacteria; species endosymbiont of Riftia pachyptila. The sequence continues at coordinate 2,450 of NZ_AFOC01000066.1, read as the reverse complement.
AGTGGCGATTTCAGCCGACGGCACGACGGTGGTGGCCGGTGCCTTTGGCGATGAGGACCTGAGCACCAGCAGCAATGGCAACGATGCGGGAGCCGTCTATGTCTGGCAAAAACCTAGCGGCTCCAACGGTTGGGCCGACTGGGATCACCTGGGTGAATCGGTCTCAGCCATGGATGAGACCCGCAAGATGGGATTTACAGGAATAATATACTCCGACCGGCTCGGTAATTCGGTCGATGTGAATTCGGATGGCTCCATCATCGTTGCCGGTTCCCGTGGCTATGACACAGGCACACAAAACAGTGTCGGCGCAATCTTTATGTATCTCGAGAGTAACTCCGACTGGAGCGGCAGCGGCATCCGCAACGAGGATTTGATGCTGAGGGATCTCGCGGGTGTCAGCGATGATCGCATCGGCACATCGGTCTCGATCTCACCAAACGGCAACATGGTGGTTGCCGGCCTGAGCGACACCAACAGACTCCATCCGGGACGCCCAGAGAAATCGATAAAGTGGAGCCGGCCAGCGGCTGGATGGGCCAGCGCATCCAGCCCCTATGATAATGACCAGGTGATCATCGCCTCCGACCAGCCGGCCAGCTGCACCGACGTGGATAACGCCGATTGCGATTATTTTGGCGCCTCCATGTCGAACGGCGTCTGGACCGACGGTGTTCGTGTCATTATCGGCGCAGCCGGGCACGGCGACATCTCCAGCACTCTTGAGCAATCAGGTGACGACAACCCGGGCAAGGAATTTGGCCTCGCCTATGTCTTCACGTCGGCCTCAGGACTCTCCTTCACCAAAACCGACAACGAACCCCTGCCCTTGCCGGTCACCCCCGGTGACACCTTCACCTACACCCTGCAGGTGATCAATAACTCCTCCGACTTCGATGCCACTAACGTAACCATCGTCGACAACCTACCAAATGAGGTCACTTACCAATCGGACGATGCGGGGTGTTCACATAATAATGGTACGGTGACCTGCAACATCAACGGCACCCTGGCCCGCGACGGGGCCGGCAGCGCCAATGTGAGCATTACCGTCAGCACCGCCTCCAATCTTCAGTATTCGATCAGCAACACCGCCACTGTCACTGCAGAGATGGGCGGCAATATCGACGACGCACAGGCCAGCGAAGATACACTGATCAACAACATTCCTACGGTCACAGCGGGACAGCGTATTGATATCGCCGAAAACGTGGCCAATCTGACATCGCTTGGACAGATCGCCGCCACCGACCTGGATTCCAACGCCACCCTGACCTTTTCGATCAGCTACGGCAACGAGGCGGGTATATTCACGCTCGACGCTAACACCGGTGAACTAACGGTAGCGGACAACTCCTCCATCGATGCGGAAAACACCACCAGCTACACACTCGGTGTTACCGTCAACGACGGCTACAGCGATTCAGAGACAACGGACATTACAATCGACGTCGCTGATATCAACGAATTCACCCCGGTGGTGAGCGGCGCCAGCATCAACCTCAGCGAAGACACAGCGGTCTCGACCCTGCTGCACACAGTGGTGGCCAGTGACAACGACGCCAGCGCCACACTGACCTATTCTCTGTTAACCGACGCTGGCGGAACATTCGGCATCAACGCGACCAGCGGCGAAATCTCTCTGCTGCAGCCGCTTGATTTTGAATCCACCACATCGTACGCCCTCGATGTGAAGGTGAGTGACGGTGACTTCAGCGACACCGCGGTGATTTCTGTCAATGTACTGAACGTGAACGAGACGCCGGTCACGGCAGATGACAGTTACGCCGCCTATTCAGGGATAGCGACTACCACCGGTAATGTTCTGAACAACGATACCGACGAGGATGGAGATACTCTCTCCATCTCAGACTTTCAAAATCCTTCCGCCAACGGCGGCACGGTAGCCAGCCTTGGAGATGGCACCTTCACCTACACATCCGCTGCGGATTTTGCCGGGCAAGACACATTCACCTACCTGGTCAGCGACGGTAACGGTGGAACCGCCACCGCCACCGTTACCATGAACGTATCGGCCAACCCACCACCCACTGTTGTGGGCGATGCAGCCACCGTGGATGAGGGGGCATCGGTCAATATCGATGTGCTCAGCAACGACAGTGACGACAATGGACTCGATCCCACCACCCTGACCGTAACCACCCAACCCGCCTACGGCAGCGTCGTGGTACAGCCGAATGGTTCCATTGATTACACCCACAACGGTTCGGAGACCCTCTCCGACTCCTTCACTTATACCGTCCAAGATCTACTTGGTGCGGTGTCGAGCCCGGCCACGGTAACCGTCACGGTAACGCCACAAAACGACACACCGGCGGCGACTCCCCAGGCCGTCACCACAGCGGAAGATACCGCCGTTGCGATCACCCTCAGCGGTAGCGATGCTGAAGACGATCCGCTCACCTATACCGTTATCGGACAGCCTACCC
>NZ_AFOC01000067.1:0-21103 GCF_000224455.1 endosymbiont of Riftia pachyptila (vent Ph05) | reverse complement strand
GCTGTCTGGAGAGTGGCCGCTTCGATGAGCGCATCGAGGAGATGCGCTGGCAGTTCGAAGAGTTGCGGGTCTCACTGTTTGCCCAGGAGCTGGGTACTGAGCGGCCGATCTCGCTGAAACGAATCGAGAAGCGTTGGAAGGAGTTGGGGCTGTAAGCAGGTCTCCATGCTGCGAGAGTCTTCCTGTGTGTCAGAAATGCTCATAATAGCCGGCGCTGATCGGCCTTTTAGGACTCGGCCGCTGTTCCGTATTTACTTGTCGGCTGAATCGCGGATTCCGTTTATGTCAGCTGCTGCCGGTCTGAAGAACGATTGGCCTGAGCCGGTCGCAAGGCTTGGGCTGCCCCTCCCTGCATGCTATCGTTCCGTCCGGTTTTTCTGTGACGGAATAGTTTCATGACTCAATGTTTCTGTGGCTCCGGCCAACCCTTCGAGACCTGTTGTCAGCCGATTCTGGATGGCGCGGAAGCTGCCAAAACCGCCGAGGCGCTGATGCGTGCCCGCTACACTGCGTTTGCTGCGCGGCGAACTGAGTTTTTGCATGAGTCGCTCCATCCGGAGCATCGTCAGGACCACGATCTGGCCGCAACCCGGCGCTGGGCGGAGAATTCCGAATGGCTTAACCTGGATGTGCTCGATGTACAAGACGGCGCTGCGGATGACGAGCAGGGCACGGTGGAGTTCATCGCCACCTATAAAGAGCGCGGTGTGATCCATCCTCATCACGAGGTGAGCCAGTTCCAGCGGGTTGACGGGGCCTGGTATTTTGTTGAGGGGCGTCTGGTGATGCCGAAGACGGAGACCCGCGGTCAGCCGAAAGTGGGACGCAACGAGCCTTGTCCCTGCGGCAGTGGGAAAAAATATAAAAAGTGCTGCGGTCGCTGAGTGTTCTATAGTCGGAAAGAATCGGCCTGAGCAATGGAAAGTGTGATCGGGCTGGAAGAAAGATGTTGACTTTTGTTAAAGGAGTTCAGTTTTGAGTCGTTACTTTTGGTACATTTTTCCCGCGGGGATACGCATATCTTAAGATAGGACCTGGATGTGATGAGTAGAGGAGAGAATATTTTGCGGGGTCGGCACTGTCGCTGGATCTTGCTGAGTGTCGGTATGCTGCTGGTCAGCACGACGGTGAGCGCCGATATCTACAAATATCGGGGAGCGGACGGCCACATTCTTTTTTCCGATCGGCCGATGAAGGGCAACTATCGGCTGTTGTGGAAGTCGATCTCCAAGAAGCCGGCAAAAAAGGCTTCCTCTAAATCCGCTGTAAACTTGTCAAAAAATCGTCAGAAATTGACCCCTCTGATCGATGCCACCGCCAAGCAACTTCGGCTTCATCCCGGGCTTTTGCACGCTATTGTGGATGTGGAGTCATCCTACAATCCCAAGGCGGTCTCCAGCAAGGGGGCCAAAGGGTTGATGCAACTGATGCCGGCCACTGCAAATCACTATGGCGTCAGTGACTCTTTCGATCCCAAGGAGAATCTCAAAGGTGGTGCCCGCTACCTGAAACATCTGCTTAAGAGATTTGAGTTCAATCTGGGGCTGGCGCTGGCGGCTTACAATGCCGGGGAGGGTACGGTGAAAAAGTATGGCAATCGGATCCCTCCCTTTCCTGAGACTCAGCAATATGTCGAAAAGGTGCTGGGCGTCTATCGTAAGAACCGTCAGGCAATGCTCAACTGATCGGCTTCAGCCGACCATCAGAAAGTCTTTTTCCACACGATATCCAAAGCTCGAAAGCTGCTCGCCGATCAACTCGCGTGCGCCGTGATTGTTGACGTAGACCAGCACAAATGGGCGTTTTTTCTGGTTTAGCCACTCTGGGTCAACCACAGGTGCGTTGTCTATCCGATTGCCGATCTTACGTGGGTCGATGTCGATCCAGGCGTTTACTTTGAAGCCATAATCGAGCAGGTATCGGCAACGCTTACGGGTCTTGCGCCCAGCCCCCCAGACAACCAGATCATGGCGGCGTTCCAGCAGTCGTGGCTCTTTCGCCAGATAGCGCGCGCGCAGAGAGTCGAAGGCTTCCCGGCTGCAGCGTGGGTCGGTACGCGATACTCGGCCTGGGCTTTCGCGCCAGTCGAGCAGTTTATGGGGCAGTTTCTCCATCCGGTGTCCCGCCTGATGCAGCCTTAACCACAGGTCATAATCCTCAGGGAAGGGGCCCTGGCGGTAGCCACCGATCTGGATGATCGGCGTGCGGCGAAAGGTCACCGAGGGATGGGGGAAGGGGGATTCGATATAGATATTGTGCGCGATCTCTGCTGCCGAGAGGCAGCGATTTTGCCAGCGTATATATTCACGAAAGCCGGCCTGGAGCTGTTCCTCGGGGAAGATTCTTGCCTGGCTGGCAACCAGGGTGACATTCGGGTTCTGTTGTAGAAAAGCAAGCTGGCGGCTGAGGCGTTCAGTATGCATGCGATCGTCGCCGTCGATGCGGGCGATCAGTGGGGAGCCGGCCTGAGCGAGGCCGTAATTGAGTGCATCCACCAGCCCCTTGCCAGGGTTACTCAAGATGCGCAGGCGTTGGTCCCTGTCTGCATATCGCTCAAGAATGGCCAGGGTCTGATCACTGCTGCCGTCGTTGATCGCCAGCAGCTCAAAATCCTGGAGGGATTGGGACTGTATCGAGGTGATACATTCATCGAGAGTGGCCGCAGCATTGCGTAGCGGCAGGAGAACGCTGACCCGGGGCCCCATTGGGGGGCTGGTTACTCCTGGATGCTCCAGCCTTCAATCAGTTTACTGATGATCGCCTCGTCACGATTGGAGATGTCGATGATCTGAAAGCCGGTCCAGTAGCTCCCGGCCTGGGCGGCTTCACTGCACCAGAGCGCCTCAGCGCCAAAGCTGATCTGGCTGTGTTGCTCGACAAGCTGGGGCATCAGGAGGTCAAATTGATAGATGTTGCCGGTTTTAATCGCTTTTTCGCTCAGCAGCATAAAGCCAGCAGCGCTGATGTTGACCACGGTGCCGACTTTGGATCCGCTAATCTGGTCTTTGATAACCAGACGATCGTTTGCGATCTTTCGCGACAGTTTGCGTTTTTCTACCATTGTTTCTGTCTATTTCAGGGGGAACTGCAACTCGCTCTCTGGTTCGGATGAGTCCTCTTCCAGAAGTTCGCTGGCCAGGTCTTCGGTTGCCTGCAGGGAGCGTTGCAGCATACGGCGGATGGCGTGCAGGGTGCGATCGACAAACGGGTCATTGCTCTCTTCAAGCATCCGGGACTTGCCGGCGATGACCTCTTGCGCCAAGGTTCGCAAGGGTTTGATGGCGGTCTGTACACCAGCGCGATCGACAAACATACAGGAACCGGTAAGCGGGCTCAGCCAAGAAAGTTTGACCCGCTTGTTCTCCCCACTGGTGGGATCGTCGAGTTCAAACCAAGTGCCGTACTCCACCTTACGCAACTTCTCCATCATATCCAGTTCATCTTGCGGGATTTCGGCTCCCTGCTGTTCAGCCTCTGCCTCTTCGATGTCTGCGGATGTGCCGGTGATCTCTACTGGTTCGGATGCGGTATGGGGAAGAGCTGCCTTTGACGGCGGCTCGGCCAGTACGGCGGCACCGGCGGCAATTGCTGACTCTGGGGTAGCGAGCAGCTCAAACAGCGCCTTGCTCTTCTCCTGATGGATGTCTCCGAGGGATTCAAGCCCCTCCTGGATTGAGTCCCGCAGATTGGGGAGGCTGTTTTCCAGGTCGGACATCTCACTCTGCGAGCTTTTCGGCTCGAATGCCCAAGTGAGTTCGTCGGCGACACGCAAGGCCTCTTTCCAGTCTTCACTAAGCTCGCCGTCCGGATGACGCAGCAGGATGAAGATAAGCTTGTCGGTCCAGGTCTGAACCAGAAAATCCTTGGCGACTTGCGGCAGGGAGGCGTTGAAGGTGCGTGCCTTCATCTCCTGGCTGGCACGTTGCCGCGCGATGGTGAGTTTCTCCCGACCCTTGGCTGAATCCTGAGCACGCTTCTCGAGAACCTCAGTCTTTTTGCGGAAGTTATCCATCTCCAGCCGGAATGAGTTCAGCTGCTCGGAGAAGAGCCCGATGTTGTCGGTGAACTCCTTCAATACGGTGTCGACCACGTCCTGCATGGCGGGGTAGATGCCACGTTTCAGGTTGTGCTCGTCGATCCAGTGGCTGCCGGCTTCAACCAGACTGTCGAGTAGCAGTCTTGCATCATGGTTGGAGTCTGTCAGCAGGCTGCGGTCGATGATGGCGACCTTTAGGTAGGGGGTGTGCAGATGGCTGATCAGTGCCTTGGCGACCGCAGGCAGGACGGGATCGTTCAGCATGTATTCGAACAGCATGCCGACCAGGTCGATAGTGTCTTCGTCCACCGTGTCGAGCTGGTTACGGTCGACCTGATTGTAGAGCTTGTGGCGTTCCTCGATCAGAGTCTGCTTGATGCGATCGAGAAACTGCTCGTCGAGCTCCACATTGGGGATGAAGGGCGTGGCGCTCTGCAGGTCAGGCAGATAGTCTCCGTGCGCCTCCGGCTGAATCTCGTTGAGTGCGGAGACGATGTTCTCTTTGGCGACCGGGGGCCCTTGGCGATCAGCTGGCGTAGCTGCCGAAGCGTAATTGTGGTAGATGCTGTCTGAGGGCAGCTCCCCCTTGGGGCGGGCTTTGTGGTCATCGGCTGAGCCGAGGGTGGAGTGGGGTGGACCAGCATGACGCCGGTTCGACATCAGGTCGAGTATCGAACCGAATAGCTCCTCGCCCAGCTCCTGACTGGTCTGGGGTGCGTCATCCGCCTGGGACTCCTGCTTTGCCTTGGGCTGACTGGCAGCGCTTTCAGATTTCCGCACAGCCGGGCGCAGATGAGGCAGCACACCGGCTTCTTTGAGATTGTTGTTATAGTCTTCGTAGAGGCTGCCAAGCTGCTTCAACACGTACTTGTTGAAGAGTGCCAGTACGATGATGCGAATGCGGGATTCCAGACCCAGGCCGTCGATCGCATCGTTGAAGGCGATGGTCAGCTGATAGGGGCCGGCGGGGATTCGCTTGGATTTGACTTCGTTGCCGCCGTAGACGACGGAGAGGCGCTGGCTGAGTGCGTAGAGCTCGGTGCGGTGCTCGCTGATAGTTTTGGCCACCATGTTTTCGAGTGCAGTGGTCTGGTCCATGGCATCCCGGTCCACCAGTTCGAGCTCCATGTCGCTGCCCATGCCCAAGCCGCCGGAGTGGCTGTTGGATGATTCCCAGAAATGGTCGAACCCTTCGCTCAGTTGTTCACGGAACTCGTGTTCGACAAGGCCACGGCGGTTGCGGATGATGGCCATCGCCTCGAAAAAGCGGTTTTGCACTTCGTTGGTTTCGGCCTTTTGCGCGAAACTCATCAGCGCCTTGTCTGAATTGGCGAAGAGTTCGGTCAGTAGTGCGCTGACATAGACGAGCACCATGTCCTTGCAGCGGTTGAGCAGGGGGCGAAACTGCCTCTGGTACTTGCTTTTGCGGGGGTCCAGCGAAGACACCTTAGATTATCCTTGAATGCAGAGATGACCCGATACAGCGGGGATCTAGTTACCCAGAGAGACCGCTGACTTTTACATTTTTCTCTACCCGATCCGACTGGAAATCGGGGTGATCATAGTTAATTCTTGTGAAAGCGTGAGAGTAGCATGTAGTGTCCTATTAATGAACGCCAAGTTGGGTCGTGTTGGAGCGGAAGTGATGTTTTGCTTCTAGATTTGCTGTCGGGTTGGCACTCATCTTGGCGTCGGGTCAGTCATCGCCGATGATGCGGGTCTCCTTGGTGGCGCTCAATAGCTTCTCGCCCTGGCCGACGCTTGCAGCAAACACCATCCGGTAGGTGTTTACTTTTCCTTCCTCGGCTGCTCTCAGCTTGCGAATGGCGGTTTTTGCCTCTCGATACTTCTCCTTTTCATCAAGGTGCTCGAGCTGGCTATCTGGGGTGATTTTAAAAATATAGAACGGCATTTCTATTTCCTGATTGGCCTAAAGTTTTTGTAGATGTTCCGCTATATACGAATAGAACGATTTTAGAGGATCTAGGCAGTCTGCCGGTAGCCCAGGATCAGTTGAGTGGGTGTTGATGGCATATCCCGGTGTGCTGCTTGAGTTGACAATTGTGGACGCAGACGATGGAGCATCGCAACGTGTATTCACCTTCAGAAAAACTGGTTGCAGACGTTGAACATCTGGTTTCGCTGCCAGATATTTGCGTGAGAGTCAACATGATGGCCGATTCTTCCCGGTATTCAGCACTCGATATCGGCAATGTGATCATGCAGGATGCGAACCTCTCGGCACGTCTTCTGCGGCTGGTCAATAGCGCATTTTTTGGGCTGCAGGCCCCGGTGGAGACGATCTCGCGGGCAGTCACCATAATCGGTACCAAGGAGCTGAGAAACCTGGTGCTGGCAACATCTGCTGTAGAGGTGTTTAGAGGTATCCCCGCTGACCTCGTCGATATGGTGGAGTTTTGGCGCTACTCACTGACCACCGGGGTGATTGCGCGGGAATTGGCCGAGCGCTGCAATGTTCTACATGGAGAGCGTCTGTTTGTGATGGGTGTGTTGCATGATGTGGGGCGACTGGTCATCTATCTGAAGGCGGCAGACAAGGCTCGGGATATACTGCTGATCACCGCAGGCAGTGATGAGCTTCTGCCGCAGGCGGAGTCTGGGGTGTTGGGCTTTACACATATGGATGTGGGGGCGGCACTGCTGAAGCGTTGGAAACTGCCCGAGAGTATCGTAGCCACGGTTCAGTTTCATCATCACCCCATGGAGACGCCAGAGTACCGGCTGGAAACGGCTCTGGTGCATATCGCCAGTAGACTGGCTTATGCTGAGTTGATGGGCGAATTCCTGGATGGTGTGATCGATAACATCCATCCTGAGGTGTGGGAGATTACCGGCCTGATGGACGATGAGGTCCTAACCATGATGGAGCAGGTGCCCGTACAGGTTGCTGAGGTGATGGAGGTGGTGCTCGCGCCGATGCAGCCCTCCAGCAGCCTCCCCTCTGCACGAAGCTGACGTGTCAAAATAGCGCTCCCACCGGTTATCAAGCAGGCGTTACCAAGCGGTTTCAGTCCGCTTTATTCCCCTGCATAAGCGCTCAGCTTCCCCCTATTGTGTTGGTTGTATCTGGTGCTGGACCAGTCTTTTGGCTGGTGCGGCTGCAGAGGTTTCTTTCTGGCCTATGCAAATTTGCTGACGGTATAAACACAAACTGGGAAAGGAAAATTTTAGGTTGTGGTAGTGTATGGGGTGGAATTTGGTGGAGTGAATCAGGTGCTCATCTGTTTCTCTCTAAAAACAAATAGATAGAATGTATTGTTGATCCAGTTTGTTGTCTCTGCAGGGTGGCTTGTTGGAGGCCAAACTGGGTACGCTGGGGCAGGTGGGATGCCTGCCAGTCCCGGCTGAATAGCCTTATCGTTCGAAACATGAAGGAGACGAATCGTCATGATCAAGCCTGTTGGTTCCGATGAACTGAAACCTCTGTTCGTCTATGACCCGGAAGAGCACCACAAACTCTCCCACGAGGCCGAGAGCCTGCCCTCCGTCGTGATCAGTTCCCAGGCCGCGGGTAACGCGGTGATGATGGGTGCCGGTTACTTCAGCCCCCTGCAGGGTTTCATGAATGTAGCTGATGCTATGGGTGCCGCAGAGAAGATGACTCTCAGCGATGGTAGTTTCTTCCCTGTTCCCGTGCTCTGCCTGCTTGAGAACACTGATGCCATCGGTGATGCCAAGCGCATTGCCTTGCGTGACCCCAACGTCGAGGGTAACCCGGTTCTGGCCGTGATGGACATCGAAGCCATCGAAGAGGTCAGTGATGAGCAGATGGCAGTAATGACCGACAAGGTCTACCGTACCACCGATATGGACCACATCGGCGTCAAGACCTTTAACAGCCAGGGCCGCGTGGCCGTCTCTGGGCCGATCCAGGTGCTGAACTTCTCCTACTTCCAGGCTGATTTTCCCGACACCTTCCGTACCGCGGTGGAGATCCGTAACGAGATCAAAGAGCATGGCTGGAGCAAGGTCGTCGCCTTCCAGACCCGCAACCCGATGCACCGCGCTCACGAGGAGCTCTGCCGCATGGCGATGGAGTCCCTGGATGCCGATGGTGTGGTCGTCCACATGCTGCTCGGTAAGTTGAAGAAGGGCGATATCCCAGCCCCCGTACGTGATGCTGCGATCCGCACCATGGCCGAAGTCTACTTTCCGCCGAACACCGTGATGGTCACCGGTTATGGTTTCGACATGCTCTATGCTGGTCCCCGTGAGGCGGTACTGCATGCCTACTTCCGTCAGAACATGGGCGCCACCCACTTCATCATCGGTCGTGACCACGCCGGCGTGGGTGACTACTACGGTGCCTTCGACGCCCAGACCATCTTCGATGACGAAGTGCCAGAGGGCGCCATGGAGATCGAGATCTTCCGTGCCGACCACACGGCTTACTCCAAGAAGCTGAACAAGATTGTGATGATGCGCGACGTGCCGGATCACACCAAGGAAGACTTCGTACTGCTCTCCGGCACCAAGGTGCGCGAGATGCTGGGCCAGGGCATTGCGCCGCCGCCTGAGTTCTCCCGCCCTGAGGTGGCGAAGATCCTGATGGACTACTACCAGTCCATCAACAGCTGATCCTGATCTGGTTCAGTGGTAAAACCCGCCCCGGCGTAGGCCGGTGGCGGGTTTTTTTATGCGCGGCAGGCAGCCTGTCCGGCTGAAGCCGTAGCCGTAGCGAACATGGAAAAACGCTCTTCGACTGGCTAATGATTACTCCAGGTCAAATTTCGGCTTGCCCAGCTATTGCAGTTTGACTTGGACAGCCTGCTCCCGGTATTCATCCATCTGGTCAAAGTTAAGATAGCGGTAGAGTTCATCTGCCATCGGTTCGAGATTGCCGACCTGCTGCAGATACTCCGCCAGCGTCGGGATTCGCCCCAAGATCGAACAGACTGCCGCCAGCTCCGCCGAGCCGAGATAGACATTCGCCCCCTTGCCGAGTCGGTTGGGGAAGTTGCGGGTGGAGGTGGAGACTACCGTGGCGCCATCAGCGACCCGCGCCTGGTTGCCCATGCAGAGCGAGCAGCCTGGCATCTCGGTGCGCGCACCGGCACGGCCGAAGATGCTGTAGTAACCCTCTTCGACCAGCTGGCGTTCGTCCATGCGGGTTGGCGGACAGATCCACAGCCGGGTAGGGATGCTGCTCGCTGATTCAAGCACCTTGCCTGCGGCGCGGTAGTGGCCGATGTTGGTCATGCAGGAGCCGATGAAGACCTCGTCGATACTCGTGCCGGCCACCTGGGAGAGCACTTTGACGTCGTCGGGGTCGTTGGGACAGGCGAGGATCGGCTCCTTGATCTTGTTCAGATCGATCTCGATCACTGCCGCGTACTTGGCGTCGGCGTCGGCTTCCAGCAGTTCCGGGTTTGCAAGCCAGGCCTCCATCGCCTCGACTCGGTGAGCCAGGGAGCGGGCGTCCTGATATCCGTTGCTGATCATCGACTTCAACAGAGTGATGTTGGAGTTGAGGTATTCGATGATTGGTGCCTTGTCGAGCCTGATGGTGCAGCCGGTGGCTGAGCGCTCGGCGGTCGCGTCGGAGAGCTCAAAGGCCTGTTCCACCTTGAGCTCTGGCAGCCCCTCGATTTCGACGATGCGGCCGGAGAAGACATTTTTCTTGCCCGCTTTGTCCAGCGTCAGTAGGCCATCCTGGATCGCTTGGTAGGGGATGGCGTTGACCAGGTCGCGCAGGGTGATACCGGGCTGCATCTCTCCTTTGAAACGCACCAGCACCGATTCGGGCATGTCCAGCGGCATTACTCCTGTGGCGGCGGCGAAGGCCACCAGGCCGGAACCAGCGGGGAATGAGATGCCGATCGGGAAACGGGTATGAGAGTCGCCGCCGGTGCCTACTGTGTCGGGCAACAGCATACGATTGAGCCAGGAGTGGATGATGCCGTCGCCGGGTTTCAGCGAGACCCCACCGCGGGAGGAGATGAAGTCGGGCAGTGTGTGCTGTGTCTTGATGTCCACCGGCTTGGGGTAGGCAGCGGTATGGCAGAAAGACTGCATCACTAGGTCTGCGGAGAAGCCGAGACAGGCCAGGTCTTTCAACTCGTCGCGGGTCATTGGGCCGGTAGTGTCCTGTGAGCCGACGGTGGTAATGCGTGGTTCGCAGTAGTTGCCGGGGTGCACTCCATCTAGGCCGCAGGCCCGCCCCACCATCTTCTGTGCCAGGGTGTAGCCTTTGGTGCTCTCTTCTGCCGTCACTGGCGACTTGAAGATATCGGAGGCAGGCAGTCCGAGGGCCTCGCGGGCCCGAGCAGTGAGACTGCGCCCGATGATCAGCGGGATGCGTCCCCCCGCACGAACCTCGTCCAGCAGCACTTCAGTCTTGAGTTTGAAGGTGCTGATGGTTTTATTGGTATGGTGCGCGCGGATTACCCCTTCGTAGGGGTAGATGTCAATCTGATCCCCCATCGCCATCTTCGAGACATCGCACTCGATCGGTAGGGCCCCGGCATCTTCCAGGGTGTTGAAGAAGATCGGCGCGATCTTTCCACCGATGCAGAAGCCGCCAGCGCGCTTGTTGGGGATATTAGGAATGTCATCGCCGGTGTGCCAAAGCAGTGAGTTGGTGGCAGATTTACGTGAGGAACCGGTGCCGAGCACGTCCCCTACATAGACCAGCGGGTGACCTTTCTTTTTCAGCTCGGCGATGATCTCGAGCGGCTTGCCCTCCAGGCCCTCGCGGGGGTTTTGCAGCATGGCGTTGGCGTGTAGCGGGATGTCAGGGCGCGACCAAGCCTCGGTGGCGGGCGAGAGGTCGTCGGTGTTGGTTTCGCCGGGCACCTTGAACACCGTCAATGTTATCTTCTCAGGCAGTTTTGGACGGCGCCTGAACCATTCCGCGTCGGCCCAGGATTGCAGAACTGCCTGGGCGTGCGAATTGCCCTCATCGGCCTTTTCCTTAATATCGTGGAAGGCGTCGAAAATCAACAGGGTAGTACTCAGCGCAGTGGCGGCAGTGGGTGCTAGTTGGGCGTCATTCAGTGCATTGATCAGTGGGGCGATGTTATAACCCCCGAGCATGGTGCCGAGTAGCTGTGTTGCTTTGATCCGATCAATTAATGGCGAGCTGCATGCACCCTTGGTCAGGTCAGACAGGAACGCTGCTTTTACATAGGCGGCCTGGTCGACACCAGCAGGTACTCGGTTTGAAATCAGCTCCAGTAGAAAAGCTTCATCCCCACTAGGAGGACGTTTCAACAACTCTACCAGTTCTGCAGTCTGCTCAGAGCTGAGGGGGAGTGGAGGAATGCCCTCTTTTGCGCGCTCTGCTGAGTGTGTGCGGTAGGAATTGAGCAACGGTGGATACCCTCGTAAAAGAACAAATAGGTTGGATGCTTTGAGTGCATTGTTTCAAAGCTATAGGATTCAACTCTGAGAATCCTAAGTATGATACTTATAGCTTAAACCCAGCCCACTTTCTGCCTGTAAATTCTGGGGTTGATGTCCGGCCTGCCTCGCGGTAGCTAATGGAGGGCCCGTGCTAATTCTGATCGGTTTTTTGGGGACTGAGAGAGCCGAAATACTTACTTGGTGCGACCTTGGCTTCTATCCATTTGACCTTTAAATTGTCCTGACTGTTTATTATTCCAATGATTGTAGTGTATTCGTTAATAAAGTCAGGGTTGTTCATGTTGATTAACTCGATGTAGGATTTCGGCGGTGTGGAAACATATGGGCCGATATAGATGGTTCCTCCATTTCTGTTGGTATCTGCGATCAATTCTTTTAGCAGGTTAATGTCGAGCTGCTTTCCTTTTGAAGCACGTACAAAAATATTGAAGTAATTGAACCCTTGGTTGATTCTTGCGAGACGATTCCTGTTGAGTGAAATTATTTCGTCCATTGCGATCAGTAAATCATGCTCTTTTAAATCGTAGACAAATGATTTATTTACAAGGTCAAGGTCGTTGGATTTGTCTTGATAGATATTGATGGAACCAAGATAGGTGCTGGCCATCAAGGGTATGATTAATAGAGTGTAGATAACTCTTGGATGATTGAGCTTTCTTGCGATAGCTATTGATATTGCAATCGTCGCGATAGGTAGGAACCAGATCCAGAATTCATCTGAGATTGCTTCCCACCATATGAAGAAAGTCATTTGCACAAACGATGCTGTGAAGATAGAAGTGGCGATTGATTGACTTGTTAGACCAAGGTAGCCGCCACTTGGTATTAGAATCAATAGCATTATTGTGCATATAAAAATGGATACAACAATGATGCTGTATGTTGAAGTCCCCAGGCTGTGAACTAAAAATGGGTAGGGGTGTATATGTCGGTACGGAAATCTCTTTTGAAGGGAGTCTATAATAGAATTGGATGAAAAAATAAAATTGCTCGACAAAAGGCTTTTACCAATACCCATGGCTGCGTTAGCAAGAGACTTTATCGATAAACTTTTCATGTCAGGGTTTTTTTTGAAGGTTTCTGCGTAACCTGCCATGTATTCAGTAGGTGTTTGAAGTTGGTTGCGCTCAGTGTCATAAGCGTATACGCATAAATATATCCCAATTGTGATTATTCCAGTAAGTGCTGGTGCAATGATTCCAAATTTTAGTCTGGTTTGAATCGGAAATTGGGTGGCGATGAGGGTTCCTGGGAAAAGCCCAACAACAATGATGGCGAGGGCTTGGTGGTGCAGAATCATGCCTATGAAGAATGCAATTGATGCAGCCAGGCTGGAAATATAACGCCCTTTACCAAAAAGGGTTAGTGTTTTGAAATGATAATAGAAGCCGCCTAGCATCAGAGCTACAGCTGGTATGTAATTATCCCCTACTATGGAATAGGACCAATAGCCGGCGCTTGTGGCGCAGAAAATTACACCAAGTAAGGCGATATCCTTGCTGGTGGTCTCAATTAAAATTTTGTTTAGAAAAAAAAGCCCAATTATGCCGAATATACTGGAGTATAGTGAGAGGAAAGTAAGGGGGTCGATGGTGAAGGTGTTGGATGAAAACTGATAGATTGGGCGAAGTATATTTAAATACAGGTGATGCGTATTGATGATTCCAGAGTCAATGGAGATTTCATATGCCCAGCGGATGGAGTCATCTGCATAATTCCAGTATTGGGTTGGGAATAGAATATATACAGCACCAATTATAATAAAGATAAATTGTGGCGAATTACCGTGACTTAGGGTGGATGCCAGCCACTGGTCGAATGTTTTAAGCTTGATTTCCATGGCTGTGTCTGCATGACCTGAAGGGTTTTATCTGCGATTTATAGCGATAGCCTTTTAAATAAGCGCTCTGGGATGAGTTTTATAACTGCCATGATGTAACGCCAAAACCATGGTAGATAAACAACGTCCATTTTTTTTTCAATCGCCTTGATGATTCCTTGTGCAATGACACTGGGGTCAGCCCAAAGTATGCCCTTCTCAAAGTCTTTTGTCATTGGGGTATCAACAAACCCCGGCTTAATTGTGATTACACGCACGTTTTTTTTGTGCAGGCGATTTCTGAGTCCTTGGAGGAATATACTGATAGCCGCCTTTGCTGATCCATAGACATAGTTACTTTGCCTTCCCCTGTCTCCAGCTACTGATGAGATAGCAATGATGGTGCCACTGGCCTGCTGTTCAAAGTGGTTGGCGATTAATGTTAAAAGTGATATTGCGCTTAAGCAGTTCGTCTTGAATTCAGTATATGTTTCAGTGTAGGAAATTTCGCATGCTTTCTGGTTTGATAGAGTTCCATGTGCGATTAATGCGATATCCAGTCCATTCATCTCGTCGATTGCATTTTGAATGATTGCTGAATGCTCAGATGTATTGTTGATATCTACTGTGCTAGTTATTATCTTGTGAGCCCCTCTAACAGATAAATCATCAGCAATTATCTTTAGCTTCTCTTTATTTCTTCCTACTAAAAAAAGCGCGTGCCCATTTTGCGCTAGTATTTTGGCAGTTTCCTGTGCAATGGCAGATGTTGCGCCAAAAATGATTGTTTTTTTCATGAGAGTTCTCCGGTAACACGTCTCCAGAAACTGGATGAGAAGATTGGGTCAATATAGTTCTGAAACTCTTGCCATTGAGGAAAGTAGTGTTGGAAACTACAGGAAGACATTCGGGCATCCTTGGCAGGATAAACGCTTCCTCCTGAGTCTCTAACTATGCAATCCAGTTTGTCTAGTAAGGTAAATATATTCTGTCCGTGATTGGGGAAGTCTAGCGCAAGAGTAACTCCTTTTTTGGGGAAAGACATCATGCCTGGGGATTTAATATCGCTGAAAGTTTTAAGTACAGCAAGGAAAGATCCATATCCCGATGAGGCAATCAGTTTGAGCATGCTTTCCAAAGACTTATTGCCATCTTCAAATGGAATCAAGCACTGATATTGCATAAATCCTGCTTTACCATATAACCTGTTCCAGTTGTGAATGCTGTCTAGGGGGTAGAAAAAGGGGTCAAAATATCCTTTTTTTTGTTTGGCAGGTTTGAGTTGCTTGTGGTAGTAAAGTTGGTTGAATGTTTTTACCGTAAATCTATTTAATAAGAACTGAGGGGCGTCAATTGGAAAGTTTATTGTCTTATCGCATGGTGTGGATGGTGTTTTATCCAGACATGGTGCTGCGTGATTTGCACGGGAAAAGATGCCTCGGCCAAGTGATTTTCCCTTCGCCATGCAGTCTAGCCATGACACTGTGTATGTATAGTCATCATTTGAATCGTGTGATAAATCAAAGAACTCATTGAGATTGGTATATTGAATATTTTCAATCTCCATAAAGGGGTTGGAGATGCGTAGTAAACGAAGCTTTGCCCAGGTTATTATTCCTGTTAATCCTAGACCTCCAATTGTTGCGGAAAATAAGTCTTTATTGGATCTTGGTGAGCAAATCAAGCGGCCTTTGTCTGATCTTAATAGTTCAAATTCAATGACGTGGCAGCCGAAGGTGCCGGCATTATGGTGGTTTTTTCCGTGGACATCATTTGCAATTGCACCTCCTAATGTCACTAGTTTCGTGCCTGGTGTTACCGGAAGAAACCACCCTTGTGGAATAATGAGACGAAGTATCTCAGATAGTAAAAGGCCTGACTCGCAGCATAGAATTCCACTGGATGGGTCGAATGAGATAAAGTGATTTAGTTTTCTTGTTAATACCAGTGTTTCGTTGTGGTTAAGGCAACTGTCACCATAACTTCGGCCGTTGCCGAAAGGTAAAATAGTACCGTGGTCTCTGGCTGGTTGCGGTAACATACCGTTTCGCCAAACAAAATTACATGCGGAGTGTTTTGTCTTTGGGAATTTTCCCCAGGATTGAATTTTTTTCATTAGCTTATGTTTGTTGCTGAAATTGTGATAATCGCAACGATGACGCTAAGAATTTGACTTTGTCTGTCTTTAAATGCAAAGACGAGGGGGTCATCGGGCATCTCGCCGCGACCGGTCTTCAGCCAGACACGACTGATCCAATAGAGTAGTGTGGGACAGATAAGCCATATGATTTCCGGATTAGGATACAGTGCCATTACATTTGGGCTATTAATGTATAGCGCCATTACTAGGACTGACATATATCCACTTGCAGTTCCCATGCTATGTAAGTAGTCAAGATCTTGAACAATATACCCGCGGCCAACGGTATTGTTCTTTTCATCTCTCCGTAGTGATACAAGTTCTGCGCTGCGTTTGGCAAGGGCAAGACTCAAGAAAATAAACATTGAGAATGCAAGAAGCCAGAATGATAATGAGATGCCGGAGACTGCAGAGCCTGCAATAACGCGAATTACGTAAAGTCCTGCCAGAACAAGTACATCAATCAGGACAATTCGTTTCAATGCGAATGAGTATGCGAGAGTAACCAGAAAGTAAAATATTAGTACTACCAGGAATTCTTCTGAAAGAAAGGCGGCAATCAACAGGCTGAGAAGCAGTAGTACCGGTATCATCAATACGCCATGTAACAGTTGAATGTCGCCTGATGCAAATGGCCGCTTCCTTTTGCGCGAGTGGTTTCGATCTGCACTAAGGTCAAGGAGGTCATTTAAAATATAAACAGATGAAGCGCAAAAACTGAAAGCTATTGCACCGAATAGCGTGTCAACAATGAGTCCGGCTTCGTTTATCTTGTGGGCTGTTAATAATGGTAAAAATAGAAGGATATTTTTCATCCATTGATGGATTCTAATAGCGCTAAAGTAGCGTCCTATATTGGCCGGTTGATCCTTGAAGATATGTGTAACGATAAATCTATGCTTTGCAAGCCGCTCTGTTTTACGGCTGGGATTGACCAAAATGCAAGTTTGTGAGTGTTCCCAGATGGGCATGTCGACCATTGAGTTGGCCGCATATTCAAACTCTCCATCCCCGACGACTTCTTTTATGGCGGCAAGTTTCCTCTTTCCTGACATGTTTATGTTTGTTGAACTGGCGATTATATCCGTGAATATACCAAAGTGCTGTGCAATTATTTGTGCATATTTTTTATTTGATGCTGTTGCTAAATAGATTTTTCTTCCTGTGGTGTATTCATGGTGCAGATACTCAACCAGGTTGCTTTGGTAAGGCAGGATTGATGCGTCAATGTCTACTTTATCTGCAATTTTCTGCTTCAGATATGCTTTCCCATTTATTGCCCAATAAAGCACTAAAAAAACATAAAGTGGATTGCTTTTTACAAGCTCAAAAAAAGACTCAAAAAGAATGTCGCTCCTAGTAAGTGTTCCATCAAGGTCTACAAATAGTGGGAGTGGGTAACTCTGCTTGTTTGGCGTTGTGTTCATTAGGTGTCCTGCTATTGTAGATGGCGCAAGATTGTTAACAGAAGCCAAGGTTTTTGGGGTTGTACTGAGTCGCGTCAAGATTTTGTGTTGGTCTCGTTATTTTTTCTGAATTTTAGAAGAGATGGTTCATTCAATTCCAACCAGCTCATGCACACTAAGCCAATGAATACCGCAAACCACAGGGTGGATACGCGGCAAATGATTGTTGAGGCAACAGCATCTCCTGGTGAGGCGCCGGCAGCGACTAGCAGGAATCCCATAACCGCCTCGGTGCTGCCAAGGCCGCCGGGAATAAATGAAAGAGCCCCTATGAGAACACTGATTGCATAGATGCCAATGCCTAGCCAGATGGTGACTGATATGTCCATAAGTTGTGTTATGAAATAAAATGCATATCCTTCCGCACCCCAGGATAGGAGACTTAGAAGAAGGCCTCCAGCCAATATCCAGGATTTTAATAGCGGCATTGATAAATGGATCATTTGGAATGCTTTTTTAACAAAAACTGATAATTTTGTATGGGGTGATGGAGTCAGAGCTGCTTCTGAATATTCAATTGTACGTTTGCTCTGTAGCACTAAAAGTGCGAGAGAGATTATTGCGACTATTCCGATCTCGATATTTTTATACTTGTCGAAGTGAATTGCAGCGAAGCCGGCAAGAATGCACATTGCAAGCAAGTCAGAGAATCTTTCAGCAAATAGTGCGGCAAGGCTTTTTGTAAGGCTTATGCCGTACCTTTTTAAGTATACGAACCGAATGGCTTCACCCACTTTACCTGGCGTGGTTGTGAGGGAAAAGCCTGAAAAGTAATAGAGAATGTGTTTGTTGGCGGGGATGTGATGCCCGAATTGATTGACATACCAGTTCCATCTAGCAAAGCGGATAATGTAGTTGAATATTGATAAACCAAGAATGATAATTAATGCGAGTGGGGTGAGATTTGTTAATGCAGATAGGATGTTATCTTTGCCGGCATATATCGTCATCAGCACGTAAAGAAGGATCCCAATAAGCGCTGAGTAGATTAGGGGTTTGATGTAACTGGCCATTATTCTTCCGGCGGATTGTATGTTACCTGAGTTTGTAGGCATCGTAGGATTTCTTATTACTTTGGCCTTGTATATAGGTCTAATAATAGGAGCAGCAGTATATATTTTAGGCTTATATTGCAGATTGTGTGGGTAACTTGATTGGTTACTGCCATGATCATTTTTTGAACCACTGGAAGCGACTCCCTCAATGAAACCTACTGACCTGTTCACCGCACCGTTGGATTGCCTGCTCCCTGGGAGGTTCAGAGTGTTGAGTTTGATCCTGATAAGAGTCGAATCGACTTCAAGGTATGCTTCAAGCATGGAAGCCGCTTCACCTGCCCGTCTTGCGGGGCGAAGGCCAGGCAGCCCATGCCACCAAGCCGAGAATGTGGTGCCACCTCAACTTTTTTCAGCACGAAGCCTACATTCATGTCGACCTGCCACGAGTACGCTGCAAGCAGTGCGGTAAGACAACACAGGTCGCTCTCAGACAGGATTTACTCAGAGCGGTTCGAGGCGCTGGTGATCACTCTGTTCAGACAGATGCCAGTCAACGCTGTTGCCACACACCTCAATGTCAGTGATGATACGATCTGGTGCATGCTCCACCACTTGTGGACGGCGCCTGTGAGCAGGAGGACCTCAGCGAGGTGAAGGCCGTCGGTGTTGATGAGACTGCCTTCCCAAGGCCATATAGTGATGTCATGATCGTCATTTTCGGGCCTGATAGTCGGCTAAACTAGATTCACCCTTACTGCAATGTCATTAACTAAGCGTTAGCCGACTGCATTTGCTAATGTTAGTAGAAACCATTTCTAAGCACAGAGGACAGATTATGCGTGTCCAGCAAGTCTTTGTAACGGATATGAAACAGCAGGTAGCAAAGCTCATTTCAATCCATCAGGGGCTTCTAGCCAAAAAATTTCTTCAGTCGTTTACCAAGCCAGCCGCCCTTCTTCTCTTGCCTAATAGTACCCTGAACGACAGAAACGTAGTCTTTGTCATCGGTTTTGATGTGGTTGATCAGCCAGGTGCGTAGCATGGCGGATACTTCCGTGGCAGCAGCAGGATCACCTTGCTCGAATCGGGAGTGAAACCCGGACAGGCGTTTGATGAAAAGTTGATGAATACGCTGATGCCCGGTCAAGAATTCATAACCAGCCTGTTCTTGAAGGCTCTCTTCAAAGGCGAAGTGGGTCTCAGTGTAATCAATGAGTTCCTGGAATACGTCGCTGATCTCGTCTCGATCCCAAGACTCAATAGCTGCTTGCAAGCGGTTGATATAGTCGACGATTCGCTGGTGTTGCTGATCGATTACGTTAATGCCCGTGTCGAGCGATTTATCCCATTCCAGATAGGCCATATCTTCATACCTTTGCGGTTACTGCAACGTAGCCGGTTAAATGATAATCAATCGGGCGGGGAAATCTGGGAGATTGGTCCAGTATCACGCAATAAACCGACCGCAATTTTTGCGGTCGGTTCGGGGCGAAGGTCGGTTTGCTGTTAACTGGACTCTTTGCAGAGCTCCACTTCAGCCTCGATAAGCATCTCTACAATAATTTCGACCTCATTGGGATTGGTCTCTGAGATTTCCCGGAATTCCTCGCAGGTCAGGGAGAGCATGTCTTTCATAGTGCACCTCGACTAGTAAATAATTAAATACTTATATAGTATTGATTGCCGGATCAGTCAATGCCTTTTTTCATTCTTTTATTGTGTTTTATGATTGCCCCTTCAGTTTGGGAAGCCGATTGGTAGATGATTGGGATCTAAATTCATGGCGGCGCGACTGGTGCTCAGTTTTTCAAAGGCGGATGCTGCTTGACACCCTTTTCACTGGCACCAAGGAGACTCTATCGTTTATGAAATATGGTTATCGAATAGTGGACTCAGAACGGGTCTACGATGGCTTTCTAAAACTCAATCGCTATCGTCTCAGGCATGAGCTCTACGAAGGGGGTGAGAGCCGTGAGTTGGTGCGTGAGCGAGTTGAACAGCTCAGAGCATCGATGGTATTGCTCTACGACCCCCACCGCGATCAAATGATTCTGGTCGAGCAGTTCCGCATCGGCGCCTTGGGAGCGGTAAAGCCACCTTGGGTGCTGGAGGTTGTCGGTGGTTATGTCGGGGAGGCAGAGAGTTCGGCAGAGGTGGCCAGGCGTGAGGCGATGGAGGAGGCCAACTGTCAGGTTGGGCGGCTTGAGCATATCACCCAATTCATGGTGAGCCCCGGTCTCTCGGTAGACCGAATCGATCTCTACTGTGGAGAAGTGGATGCCTCAGCCGCGGGTGGGGTGCATGGGCTTCAGCATGAGGGTGAGGATATCCGGGTGGTGGTGATGGATGCTGATCAGGCGCTTGCCGAACTCTATGGCGGACGGGCCAACTCCACCAGTATTATCATTGCCCTGCAGTGGTTTCAACTGAACCGGGAACAGCTGCGGCAGCGCTGGCTTGCAGAGGGCTAGGTAGTCTGTCGAATTTAATCCGCGGAGCCAGTAAAATATAAATATGCGAACAATAATGGAGCGAAATCGAGGCTTTCCGAAAGTGTTTTCTGAAGGAATTAGAAGGGTTGTTTGTGCAGATGCTGGTGGTTGCCAAGGTCACGGGGTTGTTCAAGTGAGGCGTCGCGCATCATGCTTTCCTCAGAGGGCTTCGTACAAGCCTACAATGCACAGGCTGCAGTCGATATCGATTCTTACCTGATCGAGGAAAACCATATCAGCCAACAGCCCAACGACAAGCAGAAGATCACGCCAGCCCTAGACTCCTAGGGCAGCAGCTCAACCTTCAGCCAGAATGTCTGCTCTCTGCGTGACCGGGTAGATCCTCGCAGGCCGCCACTCCGGGCCGATTCACTCACGTTGTGCCCCGAGCCGCCAATCGCACTCCACTGGCCTGGTTCAATCTCAATCACGCTGATCAGACGCAGGCCAACGGAATCCCCGCTGAGCCCTGCTGGCTGCGAAGCCCATGCGCTGATCTCGACTCGGATCTTATCGCCCACCACTCGAGGGGTGAGTATAAGGCCACGTTGTAACTGTTGGTAATTTGCCTGGTGGGAAAATCCAAACAGGGGGCCAACCACTGTCAGCGCGCCACCCCGATCCAGCCTCCGGCGCTCCTGTTGGCTGATATAGACCTGATGCCCATCCAGCGTCTGCAGCTGCAGTGGCCGGCTCCAGCGGGAGCGGGTGCGATAGCTGTGAGTATGCTGGTTGCCAGCAGGATTGACGTTGCTTAGCTGGAGCA